>NZ_JMKI01000047.1 GCF_000712295.1 Synergistes jonesii
AAGCCTGTCAGGCCGTCGACGGAGATAATGAAAATATCTTCGGTGCCGCGATTACGGATCTCGTTAAGGACACCGACCCAGTACTTGGCGCTCTCATTTCCGCCGACCCACAGGCCAAGGACTTCACGATGCCCGTCCAGTCTTGTCCCAATAGCAACATAAACGGCTTTCTTGACGGTTCGGCCGTCCTGCCTCACATTGAAATGCACGGCGTCCATAAAGACGACTGCATACTTTTTGGCCAGCGGCCGGTTCTGCCATTCTTTGGCAATCGGCAGAATTCGATCCGTCATTCGCGAAATCATTTCAGCAGAGGCATCCACACCGTAGATAGACTGCAGGTGAGCCGAGATATCCCGGGTCGTCATGCCTTTTGCATACATGGACAGGACCTGATCCTCTATATTTGAGATATCGGTCTGGTTCTTTTTGACTGACTGCGGTTCGAAGTCACCCTTGCGGTCTCTGGGGACGTCGATCGGGATATCTCCGGCCGAAGAGGTGACTGTTTTAGGGCTGTAGCCGTTGCGGCTGTCATCTGTATGCTTGTTCTTGTAGTCATATTTGCTGTAACCGAGATGGTCATCCATCTCGGCTTCCAGCATCTGCTGGATCGTATCTCCGAGAAGATCCCTCAGCATAGCCTGTACGTCCTGGGCGTCTTCCGGTTTGTAGTGGGAAAGGAGACTCTGAATAAGCGCTTTTCTTTCCGGTGTCAGTTTTCTCTGTCTTGCCATAAAAATATCCTCCTGGATTGAATTTATCTTAACACCAATCCAGGAGGCTTGCTTTCTTCTCTATGGAGTTTACACAGAATTTGTTATACTCTCAAAATAGCCGCCTTTACTTCGCCCCGTCTCTCAGCGCGTCGAGATAATCAGCATACCACTGCATCATCTCGACGCGCTTATCCATATAATCGGCGTCGTTATAACTCTCGCGCACGCTGTTGCTGTCTATATGCGAAAGCTGGATTTCTATTACCTGTGAATTCCAACCGGCATTATGCAGGAGTGTAGAGGCCATACCGCGAAAGCCATGTCCTACCATCTCCGTTCGCATATAGCCTCTATCCCGCAGCGCCTTATTCTCGGCGTTCTCGGATATATGCCGCGAGCCGTCCATTGACGTTTGTGCGGGAAACAAATAAGCCCCGTGCCCGGTCAATTTATAAAGCCCCCTCAGGAGATCAATAACCTGCTTTGCCAGCGGCACGATATGTGGGCGGCGCATCTTCATCTTCTCCGGTGGTATCCTCCACAGGGCATTATCAAAATCGAACTCGGCCCACTCGGCCTCCCTCAGCTCCTTAGGCCTGACAAATGTATAGGCATGTAGAGCAAGCAAAACTCTCATCACGGGAGACTGTCCCATGTCCCTGATGGCCCGCATCAGTTGCCCGACACGGGCAGGGTCGGTAATGCGCGGATAATGTTTTGCATTTTTTGCGTGCAGGGCCCCGCGTAACGCATAAGTGGGGTCCATCAAAGCATTATCTGTAGCGATAGCATACCGGAACACCTGTCCCGCAAGCTGTTTCAGCCGGTGTGCCGTTTCGTAGTGCTCCTTAGCCTCGACCTTCCGGATCACGCTCAGAATATCCGATGATTTGATCTCTCCAGCCAACATCGAGCCGCAATCCCTTAAAAGCGGCTTCATGCGGATCCTCAAGATAGAGGCATACTTCTCTGTAAATTGCGGCTCAATCTGATTGGCCATCCACTCTTCGAAAACCTCCCGAAGAGTAGCTGCTTTTCTTGCCGGCCTGACGATACTTTCTCCTCTCAATACAGCAAGGCGCATCTCGTCGCGTTTCGTGCGTGCGTCCTTAAGAGAAACAAGCGGGTAATCTCCCAGCGACTTCCTGCGGCTCTTCCCATTTTCGCGGAAACGAAAACGCCAAGCAGTCTTCCCAGAAGTCATAACGTCAAGCACAAGCCCGTTCTCGATAGGCACCTCCCCGCGCTTCCCAGAACCCAAAATCCGCGCGACTTCCTTCCTCAACTCCTTTTCGGTTATCACTGGACTTGCCCCCTTGCTTGTGTCTCAAAATCAATATTTTGCATCGAAGGCATCACAGAGACACGCCTGAGACACAAAATACTTTTGATTATTATACACTACTTAGGGGTGCTCCAAAAAGCAAAACAACCAAAAAAAGCCTGTCTGAGACAGGCTTTTTTAATCACTTTATATCGCTTACTGGTGCTTAGGTATTTAAAAGTGGTGTCAAGGAGGGGAATTGAACCCCTATGAGCGTTATGCCCACTAGATCCTGAATCTAGCGCGTCTACCAGTTCCGCCACCCTGACAGGTGCCCCGAAGAACGAAAGTATTCTATCAATTATTTGCCGATTTGGCAAGGACTTTGATATTTCCGCCTGCGCCGCGTTTGCGCGCTCCGTATATTTACATTTTCCGAAGGGTGCGAAGGTTTTACGCCCGCGCGCGCCGCGGTGCTGCGGGTTTTTTGCGCCCGCTGCGCGATTCCTCCTGTATAATATAACTGCGCGCGCTAAGGCTAAGGCGCAGGAGACGGGAGCGCGTCTGCGCCTATTTGCGCCGAGGGATGGCGGTGAAAGAAGACGGATAAAAATTATTTTACGATGCCTGAAGCGTATAAATTTTTACGCCTGTGCGCCCTTTTGGGCTGCGCGCTTTTCCTTGCCGCCGCGATGCCGGCGTTTGAGGCGAGCGCCTTCACGACGATGGATTTTTACCGGGCCGCGCAGCGCTATAAGGCCGTGAACGCGTTCGGCGCGGCGGTCCACTGCGCGCACGAGACCGGCGACTGGCGGAGCAGGCTGTGGCGCGATGGGCGCAACGGCGCCGGGATAAAGGCGAACAGGGCGTGGGTCGCTCTCGGGATGCCTTGCATTGAGGTCTACAGCGGCGAGGAGATCGGCGGGAAGAGCGTCGCTGTGCGTTCCTCCTTCCGCAAATACAAAACGATAGACAAATTCCTTAGAGACTACTCGCGCAAAGTCCGCGACGATTACCCTCTCTCAGCCCGCTGCTATAAAAACATCTGGGGCTATATCTGCGGCCTCTATCTCGGGAAGAACGGCAGATGGGCGACGGATGGGAAATATTTCCAAAAGCTCACGAAAAAAGCCGTTCAACTCGCGCCGGAGATATACGGGCCGTTGTGGCGAAAGAGGCTCCATTCTCAGCTTGAAAACGCCAGAGGCTTCAAGATTCTGCAGAAGTGGCAGGAGGATGTGATCTTGTCGGCGCTGAGAGGGGAGGAGGTCCTATGATTCGCGGAATAGGCATAGATATCTGCGACATTGAGAGGATGAAAAAGGCCCTTTCGCGCGGGGGCTTCGCCGAGCGTGTTTTTTCGCCGGCAGAGATCGACTACGCCGGCGAAGGCGAGGCGGCGGCCGCCCATTTTGCCGCGGCGTTCGCGGCGCGCGAGGCCCTCGCGAAGGCGGGAGGCTGGGGGCTTGCCTCTATCGGGCTCGGCGCGTGCGAGGTGCTGCGCAGCGAGAGTGGCCCGGCTTTTAATTTCAGCGGGGAATTCAGGCGCCGTCTTGAGGAGCGCGGCGTGAAGCGCGTTTTTCTTTCGATCACGCATGAAGCGGGAGTCGCTGCGGCCGTGGTCGTCTTGGAGGGAGATTGATGCAGAAATATTATTTTCCGGCCGATATCCGCAGGGCGGACGTCATAGCGGCAGAGGAGTGCGGCGTGCCTTCCGTCGTGCTGATGGAAAACGCCGCGAAGAGCGCGGCGCGCGAAGCGGGGCTTTTGGCGGACGGCGCGCGCGGCCCCTTCGTCGTGTTGGCGGGCGTAGGGAATAACGGCGGTGACGGCTTTGCCGCGGCACGCCATCTTCTGATAGGCGGCGCCGATGTCGTCGTTTTGAAGTGCGCCGACGATGGAAGGTACAAAAACGACGCCGCCGTCAATTTATCGATTCTGCGCAGGCTGAAAAGCGAAAAGCTGAGAATCTGCGACACTCCGGAAATGACTGATGCAGAAATATCGGCGTTGCTCGACGAAGCCGCTTGTGTGATTGACGGACTTCTCGGCACCGGTACGACGGGAGCGCCAAGGAAGGAAGCGGCGCGGCTTCTTGCGCTGCTTGATGGATACGAAAATATCGTCGCGCTCGACATTCCTTCTGGCATAGATCCTGCGAGCGGCGCCGTTTACGAGCCCTGCGCGAAGGCCGCCGTAACGGTGACGTTCCTCGCGCCTAAGTTCGGAATGGCCTTTGAACCGGCTAAGTCCGTCTGTGGTAAGGTAGTCACCGCCGACATAGGGGTGCCGCCCTTTGCGCTTCTGCCGGAGGAACCTGCCCTCACTCTGCTGACGGGCGGGGATATGAGAGGCTTCATGCCGGAGCTGCCGAGGGACGTTCACAAGACGCAGCGCGGGAACGTGCTCATAATAGCCGGGAGCGCGGAATACAGAGGGGCCCCTCTGCTTGTGGCGCGCGGCGCGCTGCGCGCCGGAGCGGGGCTTGTCTTTCTAGCAGTACCCGAATTCATAGCGCCTTACTCGTCGGAAAAACTGCCGGAGGCCATCGTCGTTCCTCTTGCGGTGAAAGGCGGCGAAATATTGAGCAGGGACGCCGAGAACGTGCTTTCCGAAATAGCGCCGAAGTGCGCCTCCGTCGTCGCGGGCCCCGGATGCGGCCGTTCCGACGGCGCCGATGAATTATTTGTCTGGCTGTGGCATCGCTGCGCCCTGCCTATGCTGCTCGACGCGGACATGCTATGGTTCTTCGCGCGCCATAGAGCAGAACTGCCGCCGCGTGGGGACGTCCTTCTCACGCCGCACAGCGCGGAAGCCGGACGGATTCTCGGAATGTCGGCCGCGGAGGTCGACTCGCAGAGGGCGGAGTGCGCGCGCAAGCTCACGTATAAGACGGGAAACGCGCTGCTGAAGGGAAGGGACACGCTCGTCGCGTCCGGCTGCAGCCTGAAAATGATAGGGGCCGGCTCTCCTGTCCTTGCCGTGCCGGGCTCCGGCGACACGTTGAGCGGCATAATAGGCGCGTTCATAGCCTCCGGCATGTCCGTCGGCGACGCGGCCGCGGCGGGCGCGCTCGCGCACGCCACGGCCGGCGAAGCGCTTGAAGCGAAGCGCGGCGTGCGCGGGACTCTTGCGACGGAGATAGCGGATGAAATTCCGTCGATACTCAGATAATTCTTTTTCGGCGGCGACTTCGTCGCCGGAGGAGACCTTCTCTCTCGGCGAGACGCTCGGCGAGAATATATGCCCGGGGCTGCTGCTGCTGCTGAAGGGGACTCTGGGGATGGGGAAGACGAAATTCACACAGGGTATCGGCGCAGCGCTCGGAGCGTTCGGTGTCAAGAGTCCGACGTTCGTCATCATGCGCGAATACGACGTAGGTGCGCCTTTCCTGCACGTCGACCTTTACCGTATAGACGACGAGGCTGAGATCGAGTCGCTCGGCATAGAGGAATATCTCGAAGAGGGCTTCGCCGCGGCTGTAGAGTGGGCGGAGAAATGGAAAAACCCGCCTAACGAATGCCGCATCGACGTCGAATTCGCGGGAAACGGAGAGAATCGCCTGCTTACCTTCACGCTGCGCGGCGAAGAGGCGCGCGGAACCTTCGAAGCGCTTGCCGAAAATATAGAGAAGGGCTCACAAACGGAGGAATTTTAAATGATAACGCTTGCGGTGGAGTGTTCCGGGCGCTGGACCAACGTCGGCCTCGCGTCAGGGGGCAGGATACTCTCGGAGCGCAACGAAAAGCTCGGCAGGAAACAGTCGGAGGAACTGCCGATATTGGTGGACGAGGTCCTCGCCGAAGCGTGCTTGAAGCTGTCCGACGTAGATCTGATAGCGGTGGGCACGGGGCCGGGCTATTATACGGGCATACGCGCCGGCACGGCGTACGGCGCGGCGCTCGCCGAAGCCCTCGGCCTTAAAGTCGCGCCCCTCTCTTCCCTTAAAGCTTTCATTTGGGATATTAAAGACGAATACAGGAGCGTCGCGCCGGTTTTCAAGGCACGGCGCGGCTACTGCTACGCGGCGGTCTACGCCGGAGGAGAGGAACTCGCCGCGCCGTCGTTCCTTTCCGAAGCAGGGCTTGTCGTCATGCTGAAGGATTATCCCGACGCGGTGGTAGTGACGCCGGACATAGGGCATTTGGCGGCGCTGCGCGAAAGCGGCCGCGAAATAGTAGAGCGCGAGAGCGCGTCCGGCGGCGCGGCCGCTCTGCTTGGCGAAGCGTGCGCCTCCAGCGCGGAAGAGCCGCGGAAGATAAGCGGAAATTATCTTCGCGCTCCGGATATCGGTCCAATAGAATAAATTTTCACAACATTCGATAGTTGTCAGAAAATAAAGAATTCATTGTTAAGCTTGAATATATTAGAGATATTTGGCATAATACAGCAAGTTATGCCAATCGTTCATAGTCTTGGTTGACAGACAAAATCGATTAGACGTGTGGAAGGAAGGTGGGTCTTTTGGCGAAGAAGTTCAACATCGAAATTGTAGAGAAATGGTGCAAAGGATGTGGCCTCTGTATCGCTATATGCCCCAGGAAGGTTCTTGAACTCAACGATCAGGTTAAGAGCGTAGCGGTTCGTCCGGAAGATTGCATTGGCTGCCGCCAGTGCGAAAACATCTGCCCGGATATGGCAGTCACTGTTAAGGAGCGTGAATGATTATGGCCCAGAATGAATTCTGGCAGGGTAATAAAGCGATAGCGATGGGCGCTATCGCCGCCGGATGCAGATTCTTCGGCGGCTATCCTATCACCCCGTCAACAGAAGTAATGGAAACTATGTCGGAGGAGCTTCCGAAGCTCGGCGGCAAATTCGTCCAGATGGAAGACGAAATCGGCGGAATCGCCTCAGCTCTCGGCGCCTCTATCGCAGGCAAAAAAGCGATGACGGCAAGCTCCGGCCCCGGCATCTCCCTCAAGCAGGAACTCCTCGGCTTCGGCTACATCGCTGAAATCCCCATCGTAGTCGCCGACATAATGCGCGGCGGCCCTTCGACGGGGCTTCCGACGAAAGTTTCCCAGGCCGACGTCATGCAGGCCAAATGGGGGACACACGGCGACCACGGAACGATCGCTTACGCGCCGTGCTCGATTCCTGAGTGCTACACGATAACGATCAAAGCCTTCAACATGGCCGAGCGTTTCCGCCAGCCCGTTCTCGTCATGGCCGACGAGGTTATCGGACATATGCGCGAGAAGATAACGATTCCAGAGCCCGGAACGTATAAAATAGTAGACCGTAAGAAGCCGACGGTTGCGCCGGACGATTTCATCCCTTACCGTGCTGACGCCGACGACGTTCCTCCGATGCCGGCCTTCGGCGACGGTTATCGTTGGCATGTAACTGGACTTACGACGAATGAGTGGGGCTTCCCGACGAACGACGCGCCCGACATCGGCCTCAAGGCGAACAGAATCGTCCGCAAGGTCGAGCGCTTCCGCGACGAGATCGTCGAATACAGAGAAGACTTTATGGATGACGCCGAGATTGTCGTCGTCTCCTACGGCTCGGTATCCCGCTCGTCGCTCCGCGCTATCCGCGAGCTCCGCGAGCAGGGCGTGAAGGTCGGGCATTTCCGTCCCATCACTCTGTGGCCCTTCCCGGATAAAGAAATAGCCGCGTTCTCGAAGAGAGTGAAGCGCATCATCGTTCCGGAGCTCAACGCCGGACAGATGGTTCGCGAAGTCGAGAGGGCCGTCAAGGCGAACTGCGAGGTCATCGCGAAAAACCTTATCAACGGCGAGCTATACAAGCCGGCTGAGATCATGTCCTTCATCAAGGAGGTGGCGTAACCATGCCACGCGAAGACGTAAAGAAACTTCTGCGCACAAAATTCATGCCCCACATATGGTGCCCGGGGTGCGGACATGGAATCATCATGCACGCGATTCTACGCGCCATCGGAGACCTTAAGATACCGAAGGAAAAGGTATGCATCTCGTCGGGCATCGGCTGCTCGAGCCGCATGCCCGGATACATAGACGCCTGCACGCTTCACACCGCTCATGGGCGTTCGCTCGCGTTCGCTACCGGCGTGAAGATGGCCAACCCTGAACTCACTATAGTCAACGTCATGGGCGACGGCGACGGCACCGCTATCGGCGGCAACCACTTCATCCACGCCTGCCGCCGTAACATCGGTATCGCCGCCATCGTTATGAACAACAACATTTACGGGATGACCGGCGGGCAGGCCTCCCCGACGACGCCGGAGGGCGCTTTCGCGGCCACCGCGCCGTACGGCTCGATCGACCCGACGTTCGACGTCTGCAAGCTCGCGGCTGGAGCCGGAGCTACATACGTCGCCCGTACGACGGTCGCCAACCCCATCCAGTGCGAGCAGTTCATCAAAAATGCCATCGAGCACCAGAAGAAGGGCTTCGCCGTCGTAGAGATCGTTACGTACTGCCATACGCAGTTCGGACGCAAGAACAAGCGCAGCCGCCCGACGGACAACATCAAGTGGCTCAAAGAGCATACGGTCCTTAAGGCGCAGGCTGATAAGATGACGCCAGAAGAACTTGAGGGCAAGCTCATCGTCGGCGAATTTGTGAACATCGAGAACGCGCGTGAGTACACGGACCGCTACAACGACGTGATAGCGCGCGCTCAGGCAAAGAATTAGGAGGTACGGATCATGGGCGATCGTTTTGAAATTCGCGTTGCTGGATCCGGCGGACAGGGAGTCATCCTCGCCGCGGTGATCCTTGGTGAAGCGGCCGCGCTCCGTACGGAAGGCCTCAATTCCGTTCAGAGCCAGGCTTACGGGCCGGAAGCCCGCGGCGGCGCGTCGAAGTCGGAGGTCGTTTACGACCGCGAGGAGATAGACTATCCGAAGGCCTCGCATCCGAACCTGCAGATAATCCTTACGCAGAAAGCCTGCGACACGTACAGCCACGATACGGCGAAAGGCGCTACGGTCATCTTCGACGACTTCTTCGTCACAAATCCTCCGAAGCTCGACGCCGAGGTCTACATGCTGCCGATCGTCAAAACGGCCCGCGAGAAGCTCGGCCGCGAGATCGTCGTCAACATGGTAGCGCTCGGCACTGCGGCGAAGGCCCTCGAAGACAAGGGACTTACGAAACCGCAGGCCATCAAGGACGCCATACTTGCCCGCGTTCCTAAAGGAACGGAAGAGCTCAACGAGAAAGCTTTCGACGAGGGCTACAAGATGATGTGTGAAGCGGTGGCCGCGAGGAAGAAATAATCCTTTAAGCAGATAATCGATTTTTGAGAGGCTCCTTTAAGCGGGCCTCTCATTTTTTTGCGCTCTGAAAGAAACCAGGTGAACTTGCCGCTTCCGTTGACGAATCTTTGCGGCGGAGCGCCGTAGCGCGTTAAAGTCCCAAAGCCCGCGCCTTTGAGCGGTTAGTGCGCGATAAGCGGCTGCCCGAGCCGCGCCGCGGCGTTTGCGCGTGTTGACAAAATCTAAAAATACTGTATAATAGCTCCTCGTGGTACATTAGCGAGCCGTTAGCTCAGTTGGCAGAGCACCGGACTTTTAATCCGGGTGTCCCGGGTTCAAGTCCCGGACGGCTCACCACTTTTTGACGGTCCTATCGTCCAGAGGTCGAGGACACCGCCCTTTCAAGGCGGCGACGCGAGTTCGAATCTCGCTAGGACCGCCATTTTCTATTCGCTGATATTTTACTCGATCCATTACGGTGATAAAAAGATAAAAATCTGAAAAGAAGCGCCGGCGCGTCCGCGGTTTTTTTGCGCGCGGGGAACCGATATTGTGAAAAGTCCGGCCGACATCCTCCGCTTCCCGGGTTACCCCTGCTCTCGGTATAAAAGGAAATATGCCCGACGCAGGAATGAACTATGGAGCTTGTCTTGAACGTTAAAGGCGGGGCCGCGCTGACGATTTTTTCATCCGCGCGCCCCGCCCTTGCATACGTTAGTTAAATAATCAGATGCCTTATTCGGATATGGGAGTCTGCTGCTCTTCGCTGCCAGGCTGAGTTTCCTCGGAGCCCGACGCGCCGCTTTCTTCAGAGGAATCGGGTTCAGGCGCCTCTTCCTTCGGCATGGGCAGCGCTATCTCGGAAGCCTCTGCGACGATGGCCGGAAGCGAATACATCACGCCGCGCGCCGCGCCGATATTTAGACTGCGCTCGACCGTCTTTATGACTTTTTCGCTCTCTTCGTCCATTACGATTACCTTGATCTTGTGGCTCGGTCCTTTGAGCTTCATCATATCGCGGTCGCCGGCGTAGTATTCGCCGGATTTTTCCTCGTCGCCGTCTACGACTACGTTCATGTATTCTATTTCCTTGTATTCGTTGCCGCCGATAGTGACTGTCCGGTTGTCGATGAGCACGTCATGCTCTCTGCCGAAGTAGAAGAGCGCAAGGCAGATGACGGCGAGCAGTACTATGAGCGCGAGGCGGATGAAGAGCTTTTTTTGGTTGACGCTGCGTGCCATGACTATTCTCCTCTCAGGCTCCGTCTGGCTTCGATCTTATCCCTCATGCGCCTCCACGCGTGGAGGACGAGCGCCAGGGCAATGATGCCGTAGGAAACGAAGACGCGGAAATATTCCCCGAGCTGGGCCTGTCCGATGAGCTCCTTGCCGGCCATCGGCGATACGACGAACATCAGGTGGAAGAGCACGACTCCGACGAAGACGTTCGTGATCGTCGCGCGGCTGACAGACGCTCCGCCGATGAGTATCGCGGCGATGGCGAACATGCCGGCCTGGTCGTGGCTGTTATAGGTGTTCATCGTTCCGATGTTCTGAAGGAATATTATCTGTCCGAAGCAGGCGAGCACAGTCGATATCACTATCGCTATTATTCTCGTGCGTTCGACGGGGATGCCGGCGGCGTCCGCGACGGCCATATCCTGCCCCAGCGCGCGCATGTCCTGCCCGAGCTTCGTGCGGCGGAACCATATGATGAAGAGGCAGAACGCCCCTATCAAGATATAGGTCGCTACCGGCACGCTGATCGTCCCTATCTGCAAAGGAATTAAGTTGTCGAGCGTATGGCGCAGCCCCGTAAGGTTGATCGCGTTGCGGATGCCGTATCCGCGCGAGAGCACGAGCTGCGGGTTCGATATCGGGATGATGTTGCCCATGCAATAGAGGACTATCAACTGGTAGACGCCGTTGATGAAGAAACCGAGGATGTACGACGTTACCATCTCGCGTCCCTTTGCGCGGTTGAGGACCGCGCCGCAGATGTAGCCGAGCAGGATGGCTATCGGCATGCCGACGATCGCTGCGAGCAGCATTCCCTGCCAGCCGGCGACTGCCCAGTCGGTGACGAATATCAGCCCGATCTGTCCCGCCATCGCGCCTAAGACCATGCCGAAGTTGAGCCCCATTCCAGCGAGGATCGGAATAAGCAGCGAAAGTACGAGGAAGGAGTTTCTCGCCAGGCGCGTCAGCATCTCCTGAATCAGATATGTCGCGGAGAAGCCCGAGAGCGGTATCGCCACGGCGGATAGGCCTATGAATACGATAGGCACCGCATAATCCGCAAGCAGGCTTTTCAGTTCACGTTTTTTCGCCATTATCTCTTCACCACCACTTTCCTCGTCAGCGCGTATAGTATCATGCCGTTGCTGACGATGATGCGTATGACTTCAGACATGTCCGTCTGCATGACGCTGTTGATGACGGAGGGCGTCATTGTCAGTATGCCCTGGAAGAGGAAGGTGCCGACGACGACGTTGATTATCGATGCCTTGTTGACCGACGCGCCGCCGAGCAGAATCGCCGCTACGGCGGGGAAAGCCATGTAAAACGGCCCCATGTAGAGCTGGATGAAGCCGAAGCTCTGTTCGTAGACCAGGATGCCTATCGCTCCCAGCACTGTCGAGAGGATGACCGAGAGCGTGCGCATGCGGTCGACGTTGATGCCGGAGGCGCGCGCGAATTCAGGGTTGGAGCCTACCGCGGTCATCGCGGTGCCGACCTTCGTGCGGAAGAAGCCCCATACGAGGAAGGCGATCGTAGCAAAGAAGACGAACATCCCGACGGGCACGTAGAAAAATTCGCCGATCTGTATCTTGACGTACTTACTGAGCGCGTTGAGCCAGAAGCCCTCCACGCTTATCGTCGTGCGCAGCCCCGAACCGCCGTAGCCCCAGATCATCGTAGGGCTCGTGTAGGGGAGCAGCAGCCACGCGATGCACATCACCGCGACCGACGAGAAGCCGACGTAGGTCGCTATCATCATTTCGTCTCCTTTGACGCGGTTCAGCAGCTGGCCGTAGAGCCAGCCGAGCACGACGGCGATCGGTATCGCTATCGTAGCCGCAATCAAAAAGCCCACGCCGCCTCTGATGCCGATCTGTATCGATGTTACCGCGCCGAGCAGTCCTGAGATGATACCCAGCGGAAGTCCGAAATTAAGGCCGCAGCCGGACTGAATCATCGGCACCATCGCGAGCACGAGTATGCCGTTCATGCCGACGCGGACCAGCGTGTCCGATAAAGAGGCGTCGATTCGCACGCCGACGAAGGGCGCGGCGATAAAAAGCGCGCACAGGAAGAGCCCGATTATTATTCTCGGCCAGCCTGCGTCCTCAATAAATTTCTGCACTGTGTTTTTCATCCTTCTTCACCTGCGTCCCTCTGTCAGTTTGCTTCGGCCGGCTCTTCGACGTGCCCGAGCATCAGCATGCCGAATTCCTCGGCCTTTGCCGAAGCCGGCAGTATGCCCGAGACCCTGCCCTCGTTTATTATCGCTATGCGATCGCAGATGGAGCGCAGCTCCTCAAGCTCCGAGGAGGTCATGATGATCGTCGTTCCATCTTCTTCGTTGACCCTGTGCAGCGTATCGAGGACGAGCTTCTTAGCGCCGATGTCGATGCCGCGCGTCGGCTCTGAGACAAAGAGTATTTCAGGGTTCACCGCGAAGGCTTTCGCGAGGCATACCTTCTGCTGATTGCCGCCGGAGAGCTCTATGGCACGTTGACGCGGCCCGGTGCAGCGTATCTCGAGCGAATCGATGTATTTTTTCGTGCACTCGTCGATGGCCTTGTCGTCGCGCCATTTGATCATACCGCCGAGCAGCTTTTTAATGAATTTTTCCTGCACCTGCATCGCGGTGAAGGTGATGTTCCAGTCGATACCTTCGTCGAGCAGAAGCCCGACGCCCCTGCGGTCCTCGGAGACGAAAGCCATTCCCTCCCTCAGAGAAGCGTCCGGATCGTTGAGCTTTATCTCCTTGCCGCGCAGAAAGGCCTTGCCGCCCGCCGCGTAAAGCCCCATTATTCCATTCGATATGCCGACCTTGCCCTGTCCGGCAAGACCGCCTATGCCGAATATCTCCCCCCTGTGCACCTCAATGGAAACGTCGCGCACCGTCTCTCCGGGCATATCCACCCATAGATGCTCTGTGCGCAGGACGACCTCTCCTATATCGCGACGTTTCTGTTCCCTCTTTTCTTCCTGCCTGCTGTCTCCCTTTCTGTCTACCATCCACGCGGCGATCTGGCGCACGTTGGTGTCTTCCGTGCGCGCTTCCTGTATTACGCGGCCGTCGCGGACGACTATCAGCTTGTCGCAAAGGTCGATGATTTCATTAAGCCTGTGAGAGATGAATATTATCGCGATGCCCTGTTCGGAGAGTTTCTTCAGCGCCGAGATAAGGACACTGGCCTCGCTCTCAGCAAGGACGGCGGTCGGCTCGTCAAGGACCAGCAGCCGCGTCTTGCTTCTGTCTATTTCGCGGGCTATCTCTGTGAACTGCTTGTGTCCTACAGGCATTTCGCTGATCAAGGTGTCGGGGTTGAGATCGACTCCGAGCGTCTTAATAGCTTTCTCCGCTCTTTTTTTCATGTTGGTGCGGTCAAGCGTCATCAGCCTCTCGCTGAATATCTCGACCAGAAAATTGTACTTTGTGGATTCCCTGTTGAGGAGAATGTTCTCTGTCGCGCTGAAACCGGGGATAAGCGAAAATTCCTGGTGGACCATTCCGATGCCGGCTTCAAGGGCGTCGAGCGGGTCCTTGAACTTGACTTCCTGACCGTCGATAAAGATTTTCCCTTCGTAGCCGCCGGTCTCCTGAATGACGGGCATGCCGAAGAGTATATTCATCAAAGTTGATTTTCCCGCGCCATTTTCGCCGACAAGTCCCATAATTTCTCCTGGCTGCAGCGAAAATGTTACATTCTGGAGGACGCGGTTGCCGAAAAATTCTTTTCCGATGTTCTCCATTTTCAAAAGGGGAACTTCTGTGGGCATACATTTCACCTCGTGATTGCCAATATAGTTCCTGTTGTCAGCGGCACTCGGCCTCAAAAGCGTTCCGAAGGCCGGCATAACGGGCCGGAACGCATCCAAAATATCTTTCCGGCGCGGGGTTTTGCCGCGCCGGAAAGATTCAACGTAATATTTCCGAATTGCTATTTGATCTTAAGATATTTCTCAGGAACTTCTACGTCCGTAACTTTCATATAGCCGCGTCCGAAAACGTAGGTGTCCTCGTACACGAGCACGAACTTCTTGATTTTCATCTGGCGCGCCATGTCGAAATACGGAGCTCCGTTCCAGGCTGCGCCTGGCGTATATTTGTCGTAGCAGGCCCAGAGGTCCTTCGTGTTATAGAGCTTCGCCTTTCCTTCCGTTATGCGCTTGCCGTACTCGGCGAGCGCGCAGACTGTGCTCCAGCCGTAAGAATACGGCCATGTACCCATGCGTCCCTTGCCGCCGGCGTCGATTACGGCCTTCTCGACCTTCTTCATGATAGCGGGCCAATTTCCTGCTTCATTCTTGAGATCTATGCCGAAGGCTCCGGGATAGCCCATCAGCGGCGACGGGAGGTCGGGCTCTACGAAGAGGGCGCCGCACTTTGCGACCTGCTTCAGCAGAGGCTCGGTCTGTGCGTCGTTGGTGCAGAAGAACGCCGTCTCTTTGCCGTACTTTTCTACCCAGGCCGGCACCTTTTCAAGGATAAACTGCTGAGCTCCGGCTACGCCGACATCGCTAGTCGGGTCGGGAGCCGTTTCAAACGCGAATTTGAGGCCGAGGTCCTTGCATGCCTGTTCCATAATGGCGCGGCGGCGTGAAAGCAGCTCGTAGCTCATGTGGCGCGGGAACGAGATATGCACGAAGGTCTTTGCCCCAAGTTTCTTGGCTGTGTTGATGATAAGGTAGCCGCGCATGATGTTGTCTACGCCGATTGCGAAGTCGGCCGTACTGGTGATGACGTTCGGATCTTCCTGGGGTTCGCCGGCAAAGCAGAGGATGTCCTTCCTCTTCTCCTTAACGCGGCGAAAAGCCTCGGTCGTTCCGGGTATGGCGTCGTCAACGACTATGACCTTCATAAGCGGGTCATCCGCAAGTCCGACTATCTGCGAAATGGTCGTTTCCATTTCTGACATAAAGTTGTCGGGCATCGTCACGTGCTTGATTATGCCGCCGCGGTCGACGTCGCCGTATTCCTTGATCAGGCGCTCGGCTCCGCGGTAGGTGTCCTCAGCCTGAGAAACCGTCAGCGTAGCGACTCCGATGTGGAATTCCGGCTTCGCCGCAAAGGCCGCCGTTGCCATCAAAGCCGCGGCGATCAGTGCGAAAAAAGCTATTGCTGCTGTCCTTCTCATGAAAAAAATTCCTCCCTTTGATTTGTTTGGTGTATATGAAAAACATGGAACGGAGGAGCCTATCCGTTCCATGTCTTCCACAGGGTCACTCCCCGCAGATTGTGATCTCGCGGGTAAAATGGTTGAGCGCTTCGCCGGTGCCGTCGCGACGCACAGCTACGATATTCTCGATTCGCACTCCGAACTTGCCGGGAATGTATATGCCAGGCTCCACGCTGAAAACGTTGCCCGCCTCGAGGGGCACATCGTTGCCTTCGATCATATAAGGCGATTCGTGGTCGGCGATGCCGATGCCGTGGCCGACGCGGTTGAAGAAATACTTACCGTAGCCTGCGTCTACTATCACCTGACGCGCGGCGCGGTCGACGTCCTGCCCTGTCGCTCCCGGCTTTACCGCAGCTTCGCCGGCGGCCTGGGACTTTTTGACTATTTCGTATATTTTTTTCATTTCTTCGGTAGGAGTGCCTGTGAAGAAGGTGCGCGTCATGTCTGAACAGTAGCCACCGTAGCGCCCTCCGATGTCGAGAATTACGATATCGTTATCGCCGATGACGCGTTCGCCGCCGGAGTAGTGCGGCATCGAGCCGTTGGGGCCGCTTGCGACTATCGGTTCGAATGAAAGCTTCGAAGAGCCGCCCTCTTCGAAAAATTCAACGATCTTCTTTGCTACATCGCGCTCCTTCATGCCCGGGCGAATGAACTTCTGCAGCTTCGCGGTTACGCCGTCCGCTATATCTGCTGCTTTTCGCATCAGGTCGAGCTCCTCGGCGTCCTTATGCGAGCGCTGCCCGGCGAGCAGGTCGACGCCGTTTATCATTTCCATCGGCATCGCATCGCGGACGGCGAGCATATCCACCGCGCGCACGCCGTCGTTGAAAGCGATCTTTCCACCGACGATTCCAAGATATTCGCAGCCGCGGCGGAATGCGCCGGTGAAGCCTTCGTGGTCGTCCCACTTCGCGTAAAAGGGCACCTCCCCGAAAGCCTTTACGATCTCCTCTTCGTAAAGGAGCGGCGTCATCGCAAAACAGCGCGCCTCCTTCGAGACCATCAGTCCCCGCACTCGTTCGTCGGGGTGCGTGTCGAGCCCGCTTATATACTCAAGGTCAGCCGAAGGGCCGATATAAAAGGCGTCAATGTCTTTCTCCCTGAGAAACTGCGCCAAGCGTTCGACTCTTTCTTTTTTTATCATGATTGGCAACTGCCTCCTGTCAGACAAGATTCTATGGTCTGTAAACAAAAAGAATAAACAAAAAATTTATATTTTACCGTTCAATGAAATCACTGACCTGCAAAAACTCCGTTTCGCACAACACTCGCAGGCAAAACACCGCGCTCTTTAATATTTTAAGCCGCAGCGCTGATATGTCAAGCAGTGAATGCTTGAGAACACCTTGAGAACGGCGATGGCGCCTCTCGTGATATTTCCGTAGTATGCTTTCATTGGCTCTGATATATGAACCCTTAAAGTTAAAGGCTACGTAATGCGATACGCCATCGTCATTTCTTCGTTTAAATGAAATGGAGAATAATCAGCGGAATGTGCCGCTTATTATTTACACATTATCGTCATATATTTGCCACATTCCGACGTTATGTTTTCTATATTGAAATTTAAGGGGAATTGTTATGAAAAAGAAATTGACGATAATAGCGGTAGCGCTGCTTGCTCTGGCTATCGCCTGCGCTGCCGCTTTCGCCGACGGGCCGGAGATCTAAAGTATATCGGAAACGGCAAGGAGGTCGTTCTATTCGCCGAAACGGTGGTGCGCACTAATCAGAGCATAATCGTGCGTGACTCGAGAGGTAATAAGCTTCCGGCTAAGATCATCAAGACGACGGGCAAAGAGGTGACTTTGAGAGTCCCGAACGTAAGAAAAGACGAACAGTATACCTTTGAGCTCGGCGGGGTGAATGTCGGAAAAAACCGCGATCTGAGGTATTCTAACTATTTTTTCGTCAAGGACAACTGGCGCAACAACAAACCGGAGCCCAACGCCCGCGGGCCGCAGCAAGGATGGCCCGGACAGAATGCTAAACCAGGACAGCCGCCTCAGCATCAGAAAGGCCAGCTCAGGCAACCGAAGAAGCCTGATCCCAATCAGAACGGACAGTGGCAGCCTCAGTAGGGCGGGCCAGAACGGCCTCTGAAGCTTGAAGAAAAGAAATAAATATATAGCAGCGGCAGAAATATACGAAAAACAATTTACGATCCGTCGAAGCGATTCGCCAGACCGTGAAATTTTATTAATTGGGGTTTTACGAGATCATGCGCCAGCGGTAAATAAAGCGCTTATCATAAAACGATGCGCAGCGTGTAGCCAATCGGTAGATTGAAAAAAATAAAAAGGACTTTCGGAAAATCCCGAAAGTCCTGTGTTTGCAATGGTGGGCGATATTGGGTTCGAACCAACGACTTCCACCGTGTGAAGGTGACACTCTACCGCTGAGTTAATCGCCCTTATGAAGATGGTGGATCGTACAGGAATCGAACCTGTAACCCCCTGATTAAGAGTCAGATGCTCTGCCAGTTGAGCTAACGATCCTTTTATCATTAAACTTTTTCAAAAGATGGTGGATCGTACAGGAATCGAACCTGTAACCCCCTGATTAAGAGTCAGGTGCTCTGCCAGTTGAGCTAACGATCCGGCCGCTTATTGAAAAAAGTGGGGTGAGTGACGGGACTCGAACCCGCAACAACTGGAACCACAATCCAGGACTCTAACCAGTTGAGCTACACTCACCGTAGCGCTCTGCTTCCGCTGTAAAGTGGCGCGCCTGAAGGGACTCGAACCCCCGGCCCACTGCTTAGAAGGCAGTTGCTCTATCCAACTGAGCTACAGGCGCATACTCACTGCCTCTGCCGAAGCACCAAATTATTATATCTGAAAATCCACTCATGTCAATATGAAAAATAACTTTTTACTTTTATAATATGATGATATGTTGCCATCTATACGAAATTGCTGCTGGAAAATCGAGAACGAGGCAAACGCTCTGCTGTCAGCCAAGGCGCTTCGCGGCGCTTGCAGCCGGGAGATATGCCTCACATGAATAACATCGAATAAGTTATAAGCATTTGTAAACATGCCGCCCTCAAGTATAATATTGCTATCCAAATGAAAATGGAGGTGCCGGCAGTGCTTGGCAATTTTTCTTACTGTAATCCAACAAAATTATATTTCGGCGATGACTCTCTGAAATTTCTCGGAAACGAGCTGAAAAAATACGGCGACAACGTGCTGCTTGTCTATGGCGGCGGTTCCATCAAGAGGAATGGAATCTATGAAGACGTGATAGAGATTTTGAGAGCCGCCGGCAAGAATGTGGCGGAACTTCCTGGGGTCATGCCCAACCCTACGCTGCAGAAACTTTACGAGGGCATAGAGGCGGCGAGAAAGCAACGCACGGATATGATTCTTGCAGTAGGCGGCGGCTCGGTCTGCGATTATGCTAAGGCGCTTTCCGTCTCTGTGAACTGCAGTGAAGATCCGTGGGATAAGTATTTTATCCGCTTTGAAGAACCTGAATGCGAGACTCTGCCCGTCGGCTGCGTGCTGACGATGGCCGGAACTGGCTCCGAGATGAACGCGGGCGCAGTCATAACGAATCCTGAGAAAAAATTGAAGATCGGACACGTATTCGCCGATGAAAAGATTATGCCGAGATTCTCTATTCTGAATCCTAAATATACTCTGACGCTTCCAAAATATCAGATGGTCGCGGGCGTTTACGATATTTTCAACCACATCTGCGAGCAGTATTTCTCAGGGGATGACGACAACACCAGCGACTATATCAGCGAAGGGTTGATGCGCTCGCTGCTTCATTCGAGCCGCAAGGCCGTAAAGGATCCTCTGAATTATGAGGCGAGGAGCAATCTTATGTGGACCGCGACATGGGCGCTCAACACGCTCGTCGCAAAGGGTAAATCGTGCGACTGGATGATCCATATGCTTGGTCAGTCGGTCGGCGCTATGACAAACGCGACTCACGGCATGACGCTCGCCGCCGTGTCGCTGCAATATTATCGCCATATACTTACTTACGCTCTGCCAAAATTCGCGCGCTTCGCGGCTAACGTCTGGGACGTCTGCGTGAATGGAAAGACGGAAGAAGAAATCGCGCGCGAAGGGCTCGCCGCGATGGAAGGCTGGATGAAACATCTTGGCTTGGTTATGAACATAACGGAGCTGGGAGCTACGAAAGAGATGATTCCCGATCTTGTGAAGGGAACGCTGATTCTCAAAGGCGGTTATAAGGTGCTCGATGAGAGCGAAGTCGCGGAAATTTTCAGAAGATCGTTGTAGGGTATTCACAGAGGGAAGAGATAGCATGAGAAAGGCCGCCGTCCATCTGCTTTTGTACCTGCTGCTTGTTGTCGTACAGTTGGCGTGTATTTCTTCCGGCGCCTTTGCGTCTGAGAAGAATACTCTACGGTGCGACATCGACGCTACGGCGGAGGCGCGGAGCGCCAACCGAAGCCGTGTAACAAGCGGAAAATTCGACTTCGAGACTAAAACCGTTATGCTAAACAGCGGCTATGCGATGCCGATTCTTGGGTTGGGCACCTACAGTCTTTTGGGCGATAGCTGTGTAAACTCTGTAGTTACCGAGCTGGAAAGCGGAGGCCGGCTTATCGACACGGCCTACATGTATCATAATGAAGACTTCGTAGGCAAGGGAATAAAAAAGACCGGGATACCGCGTGAAGATGTTTTCATTACCACAAAGCTGTATCCCGACCAGTACGCCGACGCGCCTAACGCTATCGATGAAGCGCTTAAAAAACTGGATGTCGGCTACATAGACCTGATGCTTCTGCACCATCCTGGGAAAGGCGACATAGATGCGTATAAGGCCATGGAACAAGCCGCTGCTGACGGCAAGATTCGTTCTATCGGCCTTTCCAACTGGTACATCAAAGAGCTGAAAGAATTCCTGCCGAAGATCACGATCTTGCCGGCGGTGGTTCAAAACGAAATCCACCCGTATTACCAGGAGAATGAAGTGGTAGATTATGTACATTCTCTCGGCATAGTCATGGAGGGGTGGTATCCGCTCGGCGGCAGAGGGCATACAGCTGAGCTGTTGGGAGATAAAACGATAACGGAGATAGCGAAGGCGCATGGAGTATCTTCCGCGCAAGTCATCTTGCGCTGGAATCTTCAGAAGGGGGTAGTGGTGATTCCCGGCTCCAGCAATCCTGATCATATAAGAGAGAATCTGGATCTGTTCGGATTTGAATTGACTGATGAAGAAATGACGGCGATCAAAGCGCTGGGCCGCGATGAAAAGCATGATTGGTATTGACTGCGACGATGAGCGGGTAGAAGTTTCCGTGTATAAAGCATGGCCGCCGCGGCTCTTATCTGTACTGTGCTTAAGATGAAAAATATTCGCCTTAAATCGCCGCATCGTATAACATTAGGGGCCCGCTCAGGGGCCCCTGTGCGGTTTAAATGTTTTGCCATTATTCCGCGAAGAGTGGCACGAAGCCGCCTCCCGTGATGTCGCAGTAGCCCTTGTCCGTCAGCTTGAGCTCTGGGATGACGGAGAGCGACATAAAACTCAGATGCATGAAAGCGTGCTTGTTAGTGCAGCCGAGGGAATCGCGCGCTCTTCCGAGCTCCGACATTTTTTCTCTGATTTCGTCGGCCGTAAGCAGGCTCATCAGCCCGCCGACCGGCAGTTCGAGCTTGGCGAGTATCTTTTCTCCCTCCGTGACGACGATGCCGCCCTTTATGCGCGAAAGCTCGCGCAGCGCGGCCGCCATCGACACGTCGTCCATGCCGGCGCAGCTGTAGTTGTGCGCGTCGTGCGCGACCGACGAAGCTATAGCGCCGCGCTTGAGGCCTAAGCCGTGCAGGAAGCCTACCGCGGTGCGCCCGGTGCTCTTATTTTTTTCGACGACGGCCATCTTGGCGAGGTCTCTTCCGGCGTCGGCACAGGCGAAGCCCTCTGCGATCGTCGGCTTCATCTTAGTCGTCTTTGTGACGACCTCTCCGGGGAGTATGCCGATCACGTTGATCACGGCCCCGGCGTTCTTTACCGGGACCGCGAATGCCTCGGCGTCCGGCGTGCGCACGCTGCGCGCGCAGTACGGCAGTTCGGAGAGCACGGCTCCTTTTATGGCGATCGTGCCTTTGCCGTTTTCGGCGACGAGCTCTCCTCTTTTCCATACCTTCTGCACCGTGCATTTTTTCAGATCGTCGAGCATTACGAGGTCGGCGATTTTCGCCGGGGCGATCGCCCCTCTGTCGTCGAGGCGGAAGTATTCGGCCGGCGTCAGCGTCACCGTGCGCAGCGCGGCGAGAGGTTGCACTCCGCATTCTACCAGTTCGCGCAAAGAGCCGTCCAAATGTCCGCGCTCCGCTATGAAGTCCGGCGTGGTGTCGTCGGTGACGGAGAGGCAGCGCACGGCGAATTCGGGATGTCCGGCAAGCAGAGGCGCGAGCGTCGCGAGGTTTCTCGCCGTGGCGCCCTGCCTTATCATTAAGTACATACCGCGGCGCAGTTTTTCGAGCGCCTCTTCCGCGCTGCAGCATTCGTGGTCCGAGGTTATTTTGCCAAGCAGGTAGGCGGAGAGCTCTTTGCCGCTGACGCGCGGCGCGTGTCCGGTGATGACGCGCCCTTCCGCCGCGTCGAGCTTCGCCCAGGTCCTATCGTCGCCGAAGATGACGCCGGTGAAGTTCATCATTTCGCCTAAGTGGGTGCAAAGGCCGTTTGAGAGCAGCTTCCCAACCTCCTCCGCCTCGATGCTCTCATAAGGCGTTTCGAATTCGGACGCGGGAACGCATGAAGGAGCGCCGTAATAAAAATCGACCGGCAGCCCCGAGCTTTCGCGGCGCATGAAACGTATGCCTTCCACGCCGCAGCTGTTCGCGATCTCATGCGGGTCCGGCATGACCGTCGTAGTGCCGAGCGGCGAAATCTCGGCGGCGAGAGTTCGCGGCGTCATAAAGGTGCTTTCGACGTGTATGTGCCCCTCGATGAAGCCGGGGACGAGGAGCGTGCCGCCGCAGTCTGTTGTTTCGCGCGCTTCGAGCTCTTCGTTTATTCCTACGATAACTCCGTCCTTGACGGCTATGCTGCCGCTTTCGATTTCCATCGTGTAGAGATTGGCGAAGCGGGCGTTCGTAAATAACGTGTCGCAGGGTTGCTCGCCGAGCGCGGCCTTCAGCAGCGGTTTGAAATTCATCTCATATGCCTCCCATTATCTATGCTCAAAATGGTAAAATAAATTAAATGAGCTGTTATATTTTATCAGCAAATCTGCGTATCGCGAAAGCGGGGAATGATGATGGCGGAGTGCGGCTGCGCACCGCATGCGGTGGACGATTATATTCTGCCTGTGACAGAGAATATAAAGCTCGCCGATAGGATTTTCTGGATGACTTTTGCAGCGCCTGAGCTTGCGCGAAGGGCGAAGGCGGGAAACGGCGTGATGGTTTACGCGTCGCAGGGCAGCGATCCGATGCTCGGACGCCCTTTCGCCGTGGCCGACGCCGAGAGCGGAAAAATTTCGATCTGCTATATGATTATCGGCAGGGGAACGGAATTGCTTTCGAAGGTGCAGCCGGGCGCCTCGCTTAGGGTCCGCGGGCTCATCGGCGCCGCGTACCCCGACAGCGCGAAAGAGTTGCTGCTTGCGGCCGGAGGCGTGGGGGTCGGCGCCGTCATGCTGAAGAAGAAGGAGCGCGCAAAGAGCGCCTCCCTTTACGTAGGTATGCCGGGGCGGGGCTGCGAAGCGTTAGCGGATAAGATACTGTCGATACACCCGGACGCGAAAATTTATACCGACGACGGCTCCTTCGGTGAAGGGAATTCGATGTTCAACGTGCTTCCGCGTCCGCTCGGCGAAGGGAGGCAGCTCTGGTGCTGCGGACCTCCAGGTTTCCTTGACGCGATGCGCCTCTACTATGAAAGGACGCCTCGGCAACTTTACTATATCATCGACAAAAGAATGGCCTGCGGCTTCGGGGGCTGCATGGGTTGCGTTGTAGAGACGGCGAACGGGCCGAAGCGCGTCTGCGTCGACGGCGCGATGTTCAGAGCGGACGAGGTTGATCTCCATGACGATTGACATAACCGCTAAGATAGGAAGCATAAAGCTCAGGACCCCAGTCATCGCGGCCTCGGGCGTATGGCCTTACTCTCCTGAGTTCTGGAGCGGCGAAAGACTTGAGGGACTCGGCGCGCTTTGCACGAAGGCGATAAGCCTTGCTCCGAGGCGCGGCAATCGCGGAATCCGTCTCTGGGAGACTCCGTCCGGCGTGTTGAACAGCATCGGTCTGCAGAACGTGGGAGCAAAAAAATTTGTCGAAGACTATTCAGCCCTTGTGAAAAACTGCCCGGTCCCGGTAATAGCGAATATCGTTATGGAATCCGAGGCCGACACTCAAGAGACGCTGCGCGTGCTTGAGGATGTCGAAGGGCTCGCCGCTGCTGAGCTGAACATCTCCTGTCCTAACGTCGACGGCGACGGAATGTCGTGGGGGCTGTCGTGCGATTCCACGGCGAAGGCTACAGCCGCGGCGAGAAAGGCGTGGCGCGCCCCTCTTTGGGTGAAGATGACGCCGCAGGCCGCCGACCCGGCCGCTGTGGCGCGCGCGGCGGAGGCGGAGGGCGCGGACGCGATCGTCTGTGCGAACACGTGGCTCGGCATGGCGATAGATATGTGCTCTGGCAGGCCGGCGTTCGGCAGAGCCGTGGCCGGCCTCTCGGGCCCCGCAGTATTCCCGCTCGCGCTGCGCGTCGTCTGGCAGGTCGCCGGAGCGGTCGGGATCCCGGTCGTCGGCTGCGGCGGCGTGACTACGGCGTCGGACTGCGCCGGTATGATGCTCGCCGGAGCGTCCGCCGTCGAGGTCGGCAGCGCGTTCTTCGGCGATATCGGAGCTGGAAGGGCTATATGCGGCGGGCTGCCGGAATTCATTGGAAGATACGGTAAGGAAAGACTGACGGAAATAGTCGGGCTCGCGCGCATCGAGCGCTGACGCGCAAGCGGGCCGATTATGCGAGGGGCGGTACTATGGCCGATAAAACGAAGAAAATAATAGTAACGATAGACGGACCGGCCGGAGCCGGCAAGAGCACAGTAGCGCGCGCCGTCGCAGAACGCATCGGGCTGCCATATCTCGACACGGGCGCGCTTTACCGCGCCGTCGCCTGGAAGCTGAATAAAGAGGGAATAGCGCCCGACGAAGGCGAGCGCATAACGAAAGCCCTCGCTTCCTTCAACCTGGAGCTGCGCCCCGGCGGGCTATGTGCCGACGGGGCGGACGTTACCGCCGCGATACGCACGCCGGAGATAGACAGGATAGTCTCGGCCTACGCCGCGCGCGCCGAGGTACGCGACGCTTTGACGGGACTTCAGCGCGCACAGGCGGCGAACGGCCTTGTCGCCGACGGGCGCGATATGGGGACGGTCGTTTTCCCTGAGGCCGAACTTAAAATATTTCTTACTGCCTCGGCCGAGGAGCGGGCGCGCAGACGTTATCGCGAGCGCAGGGCGCGCGGAGAAGATGTCGACTATGACGAGATATTGAAACAGGTCGTCGAGCGCGACAGCTACGACATGACGCGCGAAATAGCGCCGCTGCGTCCGGCGCCGGGCTGCATAATCCTTGACAGCTCCGATATGGACGCTGAGGCCGTGACGGACGCGATAGCGTCGCTCGCCGTCGAGTTCATGGGGAGGAAAGAGCGTTGAGCAGACAGAAGCGGGCGCCGCTGATCGACTTATCTATGAAGCCGAAGAAGGCTGTGATAGCGGCGCTCTCCTGCGGAGACGCCGACGACGTCTCTCTCTCGCTCGACGAACTTGTGATGCTGCTTAAAAACGTGGAGGTGCCTGTCGCGGCGCGCGTCGTGCAGAAGCGCAAAGCGCCGGACCCAGCGTATTTTCTCGGCGCGGGCAAGGCGCTTGAGATAAAGGAATACGCGCCGCCGAACGAGATAACCCATCTCGTCGTCGACGATTTTCTGACGCCGACGCAGAGGAGCAATCTACAGAGGTTGACGGGGTTAGTAGTCTGGGACCGTGCGTTTGTCATAATGAAAATTTTTGAGCGGCGCGCCGTTACCGCCGAGGCGAAGCTTCAGGTCGAGCTCGCGCAGTACCGCTACGAGATTCCCAGCCTCAAGGGGCTCGGCCGCCAGATGTCGCGTACCGGCGGCGGCATCGGCACCCGCGGTCCTGGCGAAACGGAGTTCGAACGCCACCGCAGGAAGCTGGACCGTCGCATAAGAGGCATAGAACAGAACCTTGAAGAGGTGCGCAGGCGGCGCGGCGAGAGGCGCGAGCGCAGAAAGCGCGGCGGCGTTCCTGTAGCGGCTCTTGTAGGCTACACGAACAGCGGCAAATCGACGCTTTTAAAGGCTCTCTCCAAGGATTCTGAGATACTGGCGAAGGATCAGCTCTTTTCGACGCTCGACACCGTCGCAAGAAGAGTTTCCTACCGCGACGGCAGCGGCTCTTTTTTGCTCTCGGACACAGTCGGCTTTATACGCAAGCTGCCGCCGGAGCTCGTAGCGGCCTTCCGCGCTACGCTCGAGGAGGCTTCGAACGCCGACCTGCTGCTCGTCGTGCTCGACGCGTCGAGAAAAAATCCGTGCGAGACGCTCGACATAGTGCTCGATACGCTGCGGGGGCTCGGCGCCGGCGCATTGCCGCGAATCGTCGTGCTCAACAAGATAGACAAATGCGGAGAATCGGCGCTCTTCACGGCGGCCGAGATAAGGTCGCGCGGAGAGCGCGTCGTCAGCACCTGCGCGATCGACGGCAGCGGCTTCGAAGAGCTGCTCGGCGAAATAAAAAAAATATTTGCCGATGAAGTTGCCGCAAAGGTACAAAAGGATATATTATAAGAAAGAGAGGGCGCGCTCCGGCGGCTTTTGCCGCGGCGTCCGCGCTCCGCTTGCCTTGCGGAGGATGGTTTGAATGTATGTAAGCATGACGGGGTTTTCCCGTTCACAGATACAATCTTCCTATGGAACGCTCAGCCTTGAGCTTTCAAGCGTGAATCACCGCTATCAGGAGATAGCCGTGCGGCTGCCGCGCGAATTCGCGGGCTGGGAGCCGTGGTTCCATCAGAAGATGAGAAAGCTCTTCAGGCGCGGCAAGATACAGCTACGCATGGAGGTGCTCTGGGCGCAGCAGTTCAAGAGTGGGCGCATCAATAAGGATGTGCTGCTTGCCTACTGCGGGGAGCTGATGGATATCCGCCGGGGGCTTGCGCTCCCTCTTTCGATAGACGTCGAGGAAGTGACGCAGTACCCGGGAGTGCTCGACCTGCCGCGTTTCGACGAAGAAAAAGAAGCTCGGACGCTCGAAGAACTTTTCGGCGAACTGCTTGCGGACGCCGCCGCATCGTGGCAGAAGATGCGTGAAGCGGAAGGCTCGCATCTGCGCTGCGAAGTGCTTGCTCATCTGGATGAGTTCGAAAGAATCGCTGCGGAGATAGAGAGTCGCTGGCTTCCGACGCGCGACGCGGCGTTCAGCGCGATGAAGGCGCGCGTTTCGGAAGCGCTCGAAAAAATGGGAGTCGGACTCGAGGAAGCCCGCTATATGCAGGAGATAGTCCTACTGACCGACAAATGGGATATCTCTGAGGAGCTCGCGCGTCTCAGGAGCCATATCTCGAAGTTCAAGGCGACTGGCGACGACGAGGCGGAGAGTGCGGGGCGGAAACTGGATTTCATCGTCCAAGAGATGAATCGCGAAGTAAACACCCTTGACTCGAAGATAGCGGACGCCGAGATCCGCTGGCTCGCGGTGGATGCGAAGGCGTGCCTCGAACGCATCCGCGAGCAGATACAGAACCTCGAATAATGGCTTACAAGCTTGTCCACGTCGGCTTTGGGAACGTGGTCGTGGCGGAGCGTGTCGTAGCCGTCATCGCCCCTGATTCTGCGCCCGTGCGCCGCCTCAAAGACGAGGCGCGCGAGGCCGGCCTGCTCGTGGACGTGACGCAGGGGCGCAAGACGCGCGCTATTCTGATAATGGACAGCAGGCACGTGATACTTTCGGCGATACAGCCGGAGACTATTGCTGCACGCTTTGAAGGGGCGGAGGAGCAACAGGCGCAATGAGAGGGAAGCTCTATATAGTTTCAGGCCCGGCAGGAGTCGGTAAAGGAACAATACTGAAGAACGCGATGCCAAAACTGCCCAATATGAAATTTTCGGTATCCTGCACGACGAGACGACCGCGTGCGGGGCTCGACGCCGAAGGAAAGACTTATCATTTTATCAGCGATGAGGAATTCCGCCGCCGCATTGAGGCCGGGGATTTCCTTGAATACGCGAACGTCCATGGACATCTCTACGGCACGCGTAAAGACATAGTTGAAAAGGCCCTCGGCGAAGGCTGCGACGTAGTGCTGGAAATAGACGTCCAGGGTGCGAAAATAGTAAAGGAAAAGATGCCGGAAGCTATAACGGTGTTCGTCGCGCCTCCTTCGATAGAAGAGCTCGTCAGGCGCCTGAAGGGGCGAGGCAGCGAGAGCGCCGAGGAACAGGAGCTGCGCATCAGCAACGCCGAGGAGGAACTCAGACATGCTGACGAATATGACTGCGTAGTCGTGAACGACGTGCTTGACGATGCGGTCAAAGACTTTATAAATATAGTGAAGGAACACGGGGAGGAATCGGAATGATCTATATGGACCTTGAGAAAATTTACCGCGAGCGCGGTATACCGAACAAATATATACTCACGCTCGTCATTTCAGCGCGCGCGCGTCAGCTCAGCGAACGCAAAGACGCCGAAAGCGACGAAAAATATATCTCAAAGGCCGTCGAGGATGTGCAGAAGGGGAGGATATCCTACAGGATAGTCGACCCCAACCCGCCGGAAAATGAAGCCGCCGCGCAGTAAAATACTTTTCGGCGTGACCGGCGGCATTGCGGCGTACAAGGCGCCGGAGCTGCTGCACGGCTGGGTCAAGATGGGCTGCGAGGTCGAAACGCTGCTGACGCAGGCGGCGGAGGAATTCGTGAGCCCGATGGTGCTCGCGACTCTCTCGAAGCGGCGCGTCTGGCGCGAGCGCGACTTTCTCTCCGCCGAATACGGCTGGCAGATACCGCACATATCGCTGACCGACTGGGCTGATATCTTCGTCGTCGCGCCGGCTACCGCCAACGCGCTGCGCGTCGCGGCGGAAGGCGACGGCTCTACTCTGCTCGGCTCCGCGCTGCTCGCGAACAAGAAGCCGCTTTTGATGTTCCCGGCGATGAACGTCAACATGCTCTCGAGCGAAGCGGTGCGGCGCCATATACTCACGCTGACGGAGCGCGGTGCCGTCGTAGTCGACCCGGAGAGCGGCGTCCTCGCGTGCGGCTGCGATGGGAAAGGACGCCTGCCGTCGGCGGAGGTGATAAACGACTACGTTAAGATGGCGCTCTGCGACAAAAAAGAGCTGCGCGGGCTGAAGGTCGCCGTCACGGCGGGCCCGACTCACGAATATATCGACCCGGTGCGTTTCATAAGCAACCCAAGCAGCGGCAAGATGGGGTATGCGATAGCGCGCGCGGCGTTTCAGCGCGGCGCCGACGTAACACTGATCTCCGGCCCTTCCGCTCTTCGCCCTCCGGCGGGAATCAGGATCGTAAACGTAGTAAGCGCGGAGGAGATGTTCGACGCCTGCATGGAGGCTCAGAAGAGCGCCGATATGATCGTCAAGGCCGCGGCTGTGGGAGACTACAGGCCTGCGCGTCGCGCTGAGCAGAAGATAAAGCGCGGCGCCTCCGGCGGCCTGACTCTCGAACTCGTGCAAAACCGCGACATAGCGGCCGCGCTTGGCAAAATAAAGAGGAGCGGGCAGATTTTGATAGGCTTTGCCGCCGAGACGCAGCATGTAGCCGAGAATGCTCGGAGGAAAATGGCTGAGAAAAACCTCGACTTGATAGTTTCGAACGACGTCAGCGCGGCGGGCGCCGGCTTTGCGTCGGATACCAACGCTATCACGATCTTCAGGCGCGGCGGCGAAGCGGAGAGCTTCTCCGGGACGAAGGAGGAGGCGGCGCACCGCATACTCGACGCCGCGGCGGAGCTTATAGTGGACAGATAATGCCCCTCGTCAGCGCCGCCGTTCCGGCTCCGTGGTGGACGCCGCTCACGTACCGCAGCGAATCGGTGCTCGGAGAAGGGCTCCGCGTCCGCGTGCCGCTCGGACGCGACAGCCGCGTCGCACTGACCGTCGCTGAGAGCGAAGAGGGCGCCGAAACAGAAAAAATAAAAAGCATAGAACGCGTTATCGACGAAAAGCCGCCGCTGCCCGCAGAGCTGTGGCGGCTTATAAAATGGTTCGGCGACACTTGGTTCATAGGAACGGGACTTGCGGCAAAAACCCTATTGCCGGCAAAGTTTTTTACGGATGAAAAACTGCCTGAAATAAGACAAACGCCGAACTCTTATCAAAAATTCTCTGTGGAAAGCCTATATGGCGCCGAGCTGTCTAAGCGTTACGAATATTACAGGACGGCGGCGGAGGGCGGCGACAGGGCGCTGATTCTCTTCCCTGAGGCGAAGCTTGCGAAAGCCTTCTGGAAGACCCTGCCGAAGGGCCTGCAGGACTGCGGCGCTCTCTGGCCGCTTTCGCCTCAGGCCCGCTGGAAAATGTGGCGGCTCGCGCGCTCCGGGGAGCTGCGTTTCATCGTGGGCTCTCCGGCCGCCGCTTTCGCGCCTCTCGCAGGGCTCTCGGCGATAGTCATGGACGAGGAGAACAGCGGGAGCTGGCGCACGCAGAGCCATCCTCTCTTCCATACGCGCTCCTTGCTCGGCGTGCGCGCAGATTTTGCCGGCTCGCGCTTAGTGCTCGGCGGCATCATGCCCTCTTCGAAATGCTATCTGCGGGCGAAGCCGATATGCTTGGAGGATAAAAACGATGAGCGCCTCGTATTCGTCTCCTCAAATGATTCGCAGTCGGCGGAGTTTGAGGCGCTGCGCGACACGCTGCCGCTTAGCGTGCCTCTGATACGCGAGAGCGTCAGGGCGAGGGAGGAAGGCGGCTGGGTCTTTTGGCTGCTCGACCGCAAGGGCTACGCCTCCGAAATTCTCTGCGAGGAGTGCGGGAACACCTTGCGCTGCGCGCGCTGCGGTTCCTCGATGCGCTGGGAAGATAGTAAAAAATGCCTCAGCTGCAACGTATGCGGCGGCAGTATAGCGGTACCGCAGAGCTGCCCGAACTGCGGCGGCCGTCTTTTGATAGGCTCGCGCCCCGGGCTCGAGGCCCTTTACGAAAGGGCGCGATCGGCGCTGAAATATAAATTTAAAAACGTATTATTAATACAAAATAAAGAAGAAAAACTGCCCGACGGTAAGCAGCTGAAAAGAGAATTCCCGGACGGAGCCCTTATCGTCGGGACAAGAAGGCTGCTCTCGCTCTGCGACGAGCTCTCGCCCGCCGCAGTTGGCTGGATAGACGCGGACGCCGAAGCGCGTGGCGCAGAATACGATTCAAAGGCGCGCGCTTTCGCGATGCTCTGGGAGTCGATGTGGCGCGGCGCCGAGGGATGCGAAAGGAAAGTCATAGTACAGAGCCGCAGGCCGTCGACGGGATGGCAGGAGGGCCTTCGTCGCGGCTGGGGGTTATTCTGGCGGCGCGAGCTGAAGGAGCGGAGCGAATGGGAATTGCCGCCCTTCATGCCCCTGATAAAAATCAGCGCGGAGCGCGGGGACGCGCGGAAAATCTCCCAAAAGCTCGACGAAGCCGGCGCTGAATACTGGGCTTCGGAGGAGGACGCAGGAGAAATATGGGTGCGCACGAAGCGCTTTGCCGCACTGCGCGAAATATTAAAGCCATTTTTTTCTATCGCGTCTACCAAAAAAACATTTCCTACTGTATCATTGTACCTTGATTAAGCTGTGAGAACAGGACGGGAGGAAACAAAATCATGATGAAGGCGATAGTAACGGTCCTCGGAAAGGACCAGGTGGGAATCATCGCTAAGGTCTGCACGTACCTCGCCGATAAAAATGCGAACGTGCTGGAAATATCGCAGACGATAATAAAGGGCTATTTCGACATGCTGATGATAATCGACATCTCGGCGTGCAGTTGCACGCCAGGCGAGCTTGCCGGCGGGCTCAAGGAACTGGGGGAGAGCATCGGGCTCGCGATAAACTTCCAGCGCGAAGAGATATTTGAAAGCATGCACAGGATATAGAAATGATAACTATTTCCGAAGCCCGTCAGACCAATGAGATGATACGGGAGGAAAATCTCGACGTCCGCACCATCACGATGGGGATAAATATACTCGACTGCGCGGACGAGAGCGTCGAGAAATTCTGTGCGAAGATATACGACAGGATAACGAAAAAGGCGGAGCGCCTAGTAAAGACCGGCGACGAGATAGCTATGGAATTCGGCGTGCCCGTCGTGAACAAAAGGATATCGGTAACGCCAGTTTCTATAGCGGCGTCGGCCTGCGCCTGCGAAAACTATGTCGAGGTCGCGAAGACCCTCGACAAAGCGGCGAAAGAGGTCGGAGTCGATTTTATCGGCGGCTTTTCGGCGCTCGTTCAGAAGGGGGAGAGCGCCGCGGACAAGAAGCTGATCGATTCGATAGCGGAAGCCCTTTCTTCGACCGATATAGTCTGCTCCTCCGTGAACCTCGGCGCGTCGCGCTCCGGCATCGACATGGACGCCGTCAGGCGCATGGGCGAGGTCGTGAAGGAGACGGCGTACTTGACGCGCGAGAGCGATTCTCTCGGCTGCGCTAAGCTCGTCGTCTTCTGCAACGCGGTCGAGGACAACCCCTTCATGGCCGGAGCGTTCCACGGCACCGGCGAGCGCGACTGCGCGATAAACGTCGGAGTCAGCGGCCCGGGCGTCGTCAAACGCGCGCTCGAAGAGGTGCGCGGCGCTGATTTTGAAACGCTCTGCGAGACTGTCAAAAAGACCGCCTTTAAGATAACACGCGTCGGGCAGCTCGTAGCGCGCGAAGCGTCGCAGCGCCTCGGAGTCCCCTTCGGCATAATAGACCTCTCCCTTGCTCCGACTCCGACCGTCGGCGACAGCGTCGCCGAAATACTCCAGGAGATGGGGTTGGAATACGCCGGTGCACCCGGCACGACGGCGGCGCTTGCGATACTGAACGACAACGTCAAAAAGGGCGGCGTGATGGCCTCCTCCTACGTCGGCGGCCTGAGCGGAGCGTTCATACCGGTCAGCGAGGATCACGGCATGATTCAGTCGGTGGAGGCGGGGGCGCTCACTCTCGACAAGCTCGAAGCCATGACCTGCGTATGCTCGGTCGGGCTTGACATGATAGCAATCCCCGGGGACACGCCGGCCGAAACGATCTCCGGCATCATCGCCGACGAAATGGCGATAGGCATGATAAACAACAAGACGACGGCGGTACGCATCATTCCTGTGTTCGGAAAGAAGGCGGGAGAGAGCGTGACCTTCGGCGGGCTTCTCGGCTACGCGCCGGTCATGCCGGTCAGCAAATTCTCCTGCGCCGCGTTCATAAACCGCGGCGGAAGGATTCCGGCGCCTATACACAGCTTCAAAAATTAACGAAAGAGGACAGAAGAATGGCAATAGTTGCTATCGTCGGCCGCACCAACGTCGGCAAATCGTCTATCTTCAACAGGATACTCGGCAAACGTGCGGCAATAGTAGACGACCAGCCCGGCGTTACGAGAGACAGACTCTACGGCGAAGCCGAATGGGGCGGAAAAAAATTCTACCTCGTAGACACAGGCGGCATAATGTCGGAGACGCCTCATCAGTTCATGGAGCTGATAGAAAGGCAGGTCGACCTCGCACTCGAAGAAAGCGCGGCCGTCATCTTCGTCGTCGACGGCCGCGCCGGCATCACTCCTACGGACGAGGATATAGCGCTCAAGCTCCGCAGAGGCGGCAAACCCGTCGTCGTCGCGATGAACAAGCTGGACAACGAAAGACAGGAGGACGCGATGCTCGGCGAAGCCTACGCCCTCGGTTTTGACGACGTGGCGGCGACGAGCGCGGAGCACAATACCGGCTTCGGCGAGTTGCTCGACATGGTCGTCTCGAAGCTCGACGGGGAAGAGTACGGCGAAGGCGAGGATAGCGGCGAAATACGCGTAGCGATAGTCGGACGCCCAAACGTCGGCAAATCGAGCCTGCTCAACGCCTTTGCGGGCGAGGAGCGCTCGATGGTCAGCGACATTGCCGGCACGACGCGCGACGTAGTCGACACGGTCGTCGACATAGACGGCCGCAGCATAAGATTCCTCGACACGGCCGGGCTTCGCCACAAAAGCCGCGTCAAGGACAACCTCGAATATTATTCGAACGTCAGGACCTATCAGGCGATCGACCGCTGCCACGTGGCGCTTGTGCTGCTCGACGCGCAGGAGCCGGCGACCGAGCAGGACAAGCGCCTTGTCGGACAGGTGATCGAGCGGGGCAAGGGGCTGATACTCGTCGTGAACAAATGGGACCTTGCGCCGCGCGACGCTAAAACAGGCGACGTGATGACGAAAAAGCTGCTCGACGAGATGCCCTTCGCGTCGTACGCGCCTAGGGCGTTCGTCTCGGCTCTTTCGGGGCGCAGCCTCGGCAAGCTGCCGCAGCTGATACTAAAAGTAGAGGAGAACCGCCGCCGCCGCATCCCGACGGCGGAGCTGAACAGGCTTGTTAAGGAAGTCCTCGTGTTTGAAAGGATGCCTGGCGACGGAAAAGGGCACAGCCTTAAGATTTATTACGCGACACAGGCTGACGGAGCTCCGCCCGCGTTCATATTCTTCGTCAACGACGCGCAGCTTTGTTCAAAGTCATTCAGGCGTCACCTCGACAACACTCTGCGCGAAATGGCCGATTTTTCCGGCGTCCCGCTCAAAATTTTCATGAGAAACAGAGAAAATGCTAAAAATTAGCTTTGTTCAAAGAATTTAACAGAAAAACCCTTGACGTAAAGCGATTTTATCGGTATAAATCTATAGTACTGCACAACGCAGTGTCAATCTTGACTGGAGGTGGCTGGAGTGACAAAGACAGATCTTATCAGCGCGGTGGCCAAAGAAGTAGAAGGTATCACGAAGAAGAAGGCTGCTGAAGTAGTGGAAGCCGTATTCAACGATATCTACGAGTCCCTGAAAAAAGAAGAGAAAGTTCAGATAGTTGGATTTGGCACATTTGAAGTCCAAAAGAGAGCTGCACGCCAGGGACGCAATCCTCAGCACCCGGACAGAATCATCGAGATCCCGGCGAAAAACGTTCCCGTTTTCCGCGCCGGCAAAGCTCTCAAAGAAGCAGTCAACGAAGCAAAAAAGTCGGCCGGCAAGGCGAAGAAAGCGAAATAGCGACAGCATTAGCTTTTGTCCTTTATCATACTGTCAATCGGAAATTCCCGCGGCGTTTTGTCGGCGGGAATTTATTTTTGCGCTGGGAACGACGCCCTTCCTTCATTTGACTTGCAACTGCCGCTGTCATAAAATTCAGCGCGTAGACGGCCTTTATATTTTCTGCCTGGAGATGGTTTTATGACAGCGTTGATCTGGTGCTTTGTAGGTTATCTCGCCGGCTCGTGCCCGGTCGGCTTCCTCGCTACAAAATTCGTCGCTAAAAAGGATATCAGGACGTTCGGCTCCGGCAATATAGGGGCCACCAACGTCGGCAGGCTTATGGGGAAGAAGTGGGCCGTCGCTACCGCGCTCTTCGACATGTTGAAAGGAGGCGCCGCGGTGCTCGCGGCGTCGCTATTCACGGACGGGAGCGACGCGCTCCTTGCGCTCGTCGGAGTCTGCGCGGTGCTCGGGCACAACTTCCCGGTGTGGCTTGGCTTTAAAGGCGGCAAGGGCGTCGCGACGACATTCGGCGTGATAGCCTTCTATGATTTCTTCATGCCGCTTCCGGCCCTGCTCGGCGGCGCGGTATGGTATGTCGTGATGAAGACGACGAGGTACGTCTCTGTCGCGTCGATAGCGGGGCTCTTCGCCTCCGCCGTTTTCACCGCCTGCTTCGGAATGCCGCGCCCTTATACGCTCGCGTCTTTCGCGCTCGCGCTCTTGTCGGCGTGGCGGCACCGCGCGAACATTGCGCGCCTGCGCGAGGGAACTGAAGCAAAAGTAAAATCTTAGGGTACCGCGTCGCGGAAATAAAAATTTATTGTTTTCTTCCGCGCGCAATGATAAGATAAAAAAGCAGACGGCGGCATCACGTTTATCCGGCAGACGGATGGGGGAATATTTATGGCGTTTCTGGATCTGGAAAAAATGTTATCTAAAGGTATAAGCCGCGCGGTGGAGCAGGCGATAAAAAACAAAGTTCTCGAAGCCGTGATGCCGAAGCGACAGAAGGGCTCTGTAAGAAAGCGTGTCGCAGAGGACGAATATATGCGCGAAGCGCGCGCGGCCGAAAATCGCCTCGAGGAAGAATATCGCCCCGCCAAGCGGAAGGGCGCCGAACGCGGAAGCGAGGCGGCCCCGTCCTCCAAAAGCGTGAAGCTTTGCCAGAAGTGCGGCACGCTCTCGCCAAAAAAAATGAAATTCTGCCCGGAATGCGGCACACGCCTTCCCGACGAAACGCTTTACGAGCAGAACGTCGCGGCGCGTCCAAGCTGCCCGCTATGCGGCGCCTTCGTCGAGCCCGGCACAAAGTTCTGTCCCGAATGCGGCGCGGAGATACTGCGCGCGAAAAACGGCGAAGCCGCGGCGGTGCCTGGATGGCCGCCTAAATATGCCGTCTTCCCCAAGTGGAGCTTAGGCGGAAGAGTCGAGTGTGAGGAGCTTAGCGACGGGCTTCACGTGACGCTTGAGCCTGCCGGCTATGATGAATTCGAAGCCTATCGTTATTCGGCGCTCGACGCCGGCTTTCGTCCGAAGGTCAGGGAGGGCGTCGGAGAGTGCCTTTGGCGCGTCTCAGACGGCCGCAGATACGAGATATGCGGGAGCTGCGACGAAAAGGCGGGAAATGTCTCGCTGCTCTTTTCGATATCGGAATAAATTTTTAGCTTAGCGGCAGGAGGGCCGTCGGTGCGTTTATCGTGCCTGCGCCCCTTAAATTATCGCCGAAAAAGTCCATGAATGCGGCGATAGTCTGTGAAAGTCCATAATATATGGAGCAAAATGTACAAGGAGATGGAACGATGTGGCTGTTTAAGAAATTTGTCGGCAATACGAGAAAGCCGGAAGGATTTCTGGGAGCGATGATGATTAGTGGCATGAACTTCGGACATGCAAGGGTGTCCGACTGGGGGATGGGACACTTCCCGAAGCTGGCGCCGCAGAGGATTGCTGATTTGGGCTGCGGCGGCGGAAGAAATGCTGCGGAGCTGCTGAAACGATATACGAAAGCTATTGTGACTGCGGTAGATTATTCTCCGCTGTCTGTAAAGAAGGCGAAGGCATATAACCGGGAACATATCGAGGCGGGCAGATGCATCGTGCAGGAGGGCGACGTCGCGGCGCTGGATCTTCCGGACGAAGCCTTCGATCTGGCGACGGCGTTTGAGACGATTTATTTCTGGCCGGGGCCGGAGGAGTGTTTTCGGGAAGTGCGTCGGATTCTGAAACATGGCGGATATTTTATGATCGTCAACGAATCGGATGGAACGGATGCGGAAAGTTTGAAATATGAGAAGATCATTGAGGGAATGAAGAACTATACGCTTCCGCAGATCACAGAATATCTGCAAAAAGCTGGTTTCACAGAGGTTTGGGACGTTCATCACAGCGAGAAGCCGTGGATCGTCGTGGCGGCAAAGAAATAAACGCTATGATATCAAGCTGTGCCTATAAGCTGAAAAAGATACCGAAGCACTTCTTTATCTAAAAGCAGACATTCGGCGCTTTGGGGATGCAGTGCCGGAATTCTGAGTCTGAGTTTGACATTTCAGCAAAACCGAGTTTTTCAGCGACGAATGAATTAGCGGCGTTACAACAGATCCGCGCTCTTTATGACGTATTCGACTCCGGAAAGTATCGTGAGCAGCACGGCGACCCACATCACTGCCATTGCGAACGGTATGCCGAAGAGGAGCATGATTATTCCTATTATCTGCGTGACGGTCTTCAGCTTGCCTCCCTTGGACGCCGCGATCACGACGCCCTCTGACGCGGCGACCATGCGCAGCCCAGAGACGATGAACTCGCGCGAGACGATGACGACGACCATCCACGCGGGGAAGCGGTGCAGCTCTACTAGCGACGTAAGCACCGCTATTACGAGAATCTTATCCGCTATAGGGTCGATGAACTTCCCCATATTCGTTACGAGGTTGCGCTTGCGCGCGATATAGCCGTCCGCCGCGTCAGTAAGCGAGGCGATGATGAAGACGATGCCGGCTATGATATCCCCGACGTTGGCGCCCTCGATAGAGCCGAACTGTGTGCGGAGCGTTAGAAATACCAGTATCACGGGAGCGAGGAAGACCCGGGAAAGGCTCAGTATATTCGGCAGATTCCAAGGCGACTGCTTTGATGACATAAAAATAATTCTCCTTCTCATTCTTTTGCCGTTGAAGTCCGCGCGGTTCGCGGCGTCGGAACATACGTATTTATAACATATAATTCGCCTTTCCGCACGGTCGAGAGAGAATTTTGTGCGCTTCGCCGACGGCGCCGGCAAATTTCCGCCGCGCCGCGCGAGGCGTGCGAAAATTTTCAGCGCGGCGCGCGCGGGGAATCGTTTTTTTCTCCGCGGATGAAGACTTTCACCTCTTCCCCGCGCGCCCTTCCGCCCTTCAGCGACGAGAGCATGCCGAGCACCACGCCGCGGACGAAGTCGGCGATGAAATCCTTCATCGGAAGCTCGCGGCCGCCGACGAACACCGACGAGCTCCTGTAATTTCCTCCGCGCACGAGCCCCGCTAACTTTTTTGCGATCAGCGCTTCGTCGCCCGCGCCGAAGCGCGCCGCTCCGTCGCCGGGGCGCTTTCTGTCGTAGAGCATGAAGACGCCCTTGACGCCGCCGGGGCGCGGCGTTTCGCTTTCCACCCATATCTTCGGAAGGTCGAGATATTTTCCCCCTTCGAGAATCACGATTTCGCAGTCCGGAAAATATTTCGATACGATATATTCCTGCGACATATCTCTGCGCGATTCTTCGGCGCGCAGCCCATCGTCTCCCCACAGCACCGCCGTGACGCCCGCGCCGCGCAGCTTCGACGTGTCGGGGCCCTCCGCGTCCAAGGCGTCCTCCGAGGTCCTTTTGATGTATCCGGTGCGCACGCCGAGACGCGCAAGCTCTTCGATAAGCCTGCGGCAGAGCGTCGTCTTTCCGCTGTTTTTGAAGCCAGAGACGGCTATCGTTCTAATCATTTTTTATCTCCTCTTTCTCTTTTCGGATAATTTTCACAGGGCGTTTTTATTATGCTGTGGTATATTTCGAGCAGAAAGAGGGCGAGCGAAAGAATCAGCGGCCCGACGAAAACGCCGAGGAAGCCCCACGCGTAAAGCCCGCCGAAGAGCCCGACGAAGATTACGAGCATGTGGATTTTGCTGCCCTCGGATATGAAGAAGGGTTTTATGAAATTGTCGATCGAACTGACGACTAAAAGCCCCCAGATAAGCAATATCGCGCAGCCCGAATAATCTCCGCGCAGGAAAAGCACTATCGAGGCAGGGATCCAGATCGAAGGCGTGCCGACAAACGGTATCATCGCCGTTATGAACATGCAGAAACCGAAAAATACCGGATGCGATAGCCCGACGTACCACCAGCCTAGGCCTCCGAGCGTCCCCTGTATAGCCGCCGTCATTATGATGCCGAAGACGACGGCCTTCAGCATCACGGCGGTGCGCTCGATGAAGCCTCTGCGCTCTTCTTCAGGCAGCGGCAGCAGGTCGCTTGCGAAGTCGAGCATCCTGCTCCCGTCGCGCACGAGGAAGAAAGAGGTGATCGCGACCATCAGGACGATGAAGAAGAGCCCGAGCAGGCTTTCGAAAATGCGGCTCGAAACGGCCGTGAGGAACGAAGTCACGTAGCGCGCGTTGTCTTTGATCAGGGCGTCGACGAAGGGCAGTTCGGATATCAGGTCGAATTTGTCTATGAGGCGCCCGACCACGGGCAGCGTCTTTATCGAGGCGAGCATCTCGGCGTACGACGCCATCGTGAAGCCGCTTTCCATCAGGTCTCTGCTTATGCGGATGGCCTCCTTCGTCACGAATATCGAAAGCAGCGTGATAGGCAGAACCATAAACACAAGGATGACGCCGGTGCTTATCGCCGCCGCGACGTTCTGAAACCTTCCGCGGAAGACGCGCGAGTGAAGATATTTATATACGGGGTAAGCGAAGTAGGAGAAGAGTATCGACCACGCCAAGGGTACCGCGAGCGGCCTGACTATATGCCATGAGATCATCGCGAAGAAAGCGAGCAGGACGATCATCGGGATAAGGCTCGTGCGGATTTTTTTTGCAGCGACAGCGTATTTGTCTATGTACACCGGTACTCCTCCAAGCGTGGCATCTTACGATAAGTATAATTCTTTTTCCGCGCTGCCGCCATAAAATTTCGCGCGCCCGGCTTGCGGCGGAGAAGAATGCACGCCGCTTGCCAGCCGCATGCCTTTTCTGTTAATATATATCTGCCCTGGCACGGACAGCGCGTCAACATAACCTGCCTGAGCCGGAGGAAATAGGGCGCGACAGGCCCGGAACGGAGTGATTTGAATGATAGAGAAAGAAAAGAAACAGGCGATCATCGAAGAGTACAAGACCCACGAAGCCGACACGGGGTCGACCGAAGTCCAGGTGGCCATCCTCACGGCGCGCATCCGCGAGCTGACGGAGCATATGAAGGTCCATCAGAAGGACTTCCACAGCCGTCGCGGGCTCCTCATCATGGTAGGCAAGCGCCGTCGTCTTCTGCAATATCTTAAGAGCAGAGACTTCAACCGTTATCAGACGCTTATTCAGAGGCTAGGCCTGCGTCATTGATTTTCTGCGAATTTCGAAAAGATCGGTAATTCAGCTGGCGAAAGGGATATTCCTTTCGCCATTTTTTTGTTTTTTGTGCTATCCTTCTTAATGATGAATAAAACGGGAGGAAGAAAATGAAAAAGATTTATGAACTTGATTTTTACGGCAAGAAGATGTCCTTTGAGGTAGGGCGTCTCGCAAAGCAGGCGAACGCGGCCGTCCTCGCCAGGCACGGCGACACGGCCCTGCTCGTGACCTCGGTGCTTGCCGAAAAGGCGCGCGAGGGGATGGATTTTTTCCCTCTGCTCGTCGATTATGAAGAGCGCTACTATTCGGCTGGGAAGGTTCCCGGCGGATACATCAAGCGCGAAGGACGCCCTTCGGAATCCGCTATCTTGAGCGGACGCATGATCGACCGCTCGATTCGTTCGCTCTTTCCCGAGTGGATGAGGAACGACGTACACGTCGTGGCGACGGTGATGTCCGTCGATCAGAAAAATCCCGCGAACATACTTGGAATCAACGGCGCCTCATTCGCGCTCGCTATCTCCGATATACCCTGGGACGGCCCGATAGGCGCGGTAAGAATCGGTTGTCTCGACGGCAAACTCGTAGTCAACCCCGACGAATCCGACCTTCCGAGAAGCACCCTCGACCTCGTCGTCGCCGGCCACAAGGGCGGCATCACGATGGTCGAGGCGGGGGCGAAAGAAGTCTCTGAAGAGCTGCTGGTCGACGCTATGGAACTCGCCTCTGAAGCGGTGCGCAAAATCGTCGAATTCATCGAAGGCGCCGTCACCGAGATAGGCAAGGAGAAAGTTCAGCTGCCGGTCCCCGAGGTCATAAAAGAGATAGACGATTGGATGAGGGAAAATCTCACGGACGAAATCTACGAAGCCGTGCAGATAAACCAGAAACAGCCGAGGGGCGCCGCGATCGCGGCGGCACAGCAGAGGGCCGAGGAGCGATTCGCCGAAGAGTATCCCGATTCGCCGAAGTACATCGCTGGCGTGATGGACGAGATGGTGAAGAAGGCGGTGCGCAGGCTGCTCGTCGTCGACAGGAAGCGTGCCGACGGGCGTGCGATGGACGAACTGCGCCCGATAAGCTGCGAGATAGACATACTGCCGATGACTCACGGCTCGGCGCTCTTCACGCGCGGCGAGACCCAGTCGCTCGGCGTGACGACGCTGGGGATGATCGGGCTCGACGACCAGATGATGGACGGCCTGAAGATAGACGAACCAGCTAAGAGATTTATACTTCACTACAACTTCCCCCCCTACTCGGTCGGAGAAGTCCGCCCGATGCGCGGCCCGGGACGCCGCGAGATAGGGCACGGCGCTCTTGCGGAGCGCGCGCTGCGCGCTCTCTTTCCCGAGGAAGAGGAATTCCCCTACGTCGTGCGTCAAGTGTCCGACATACTCGAATCCAACGGCTCGAGCTCGATGGCGTCCGTCTGCAGCGGCAGTCTTTCGATGATGGCGGCCGGCGTGCCGATCAAAAAGGCGGTCGCCGGAATCGCTATGGGGCTCATAGCCGACGGTGGAGAGATGTGCATACTGACGGACATACAGGGCCTTGAAGACCACTACGGAGACATGGACTTCAAAGTCGCCGGGACGCGCGACGGGGTCACCGCGCTGCAGATGGACAACAAGGCCGGCGGCATCAACCGCGACATACTCACGCGCGCCCTCGCCCAAGCGAAGAAGGGGCGCTTCCAGATACTCGACATCATGGACAGAACGATCGCCGCGCCGCGTCCGGAGCTTTCGCCGAACGCGCCGAAGATCATCACCTTCAATATCGATCCCGAAAAGATTCGCGACGTCATCGGCTCCGGCGGGAAGACGATTCGCGGCATAGTACAACAGACGGGCGCTAAGATCGATGTCGAAGACAGCGGCAAGGTGAGCGTCGCCGCCGTCAACGAAGAATCCGCGCGCCTGGCGGAAAAGATCATAAGAGACCTCGTCCGCGATGTAGAAGCCGGAGAGACCTTCGTCGGCACTGTGACGAGGATGCTCTCCTTCGGTGCCTTCGTCGAAGTGCTGCCCGGAAAAGAAGGACTGCTGCACGTCAGCGAGGTAAGCAACTACCGCGTGCCGACGATCGAAGACGCCTTCGGGATCGGCGAGAAGGTGCTTGTGACGGTAAAAGAGATCGACGACATGCACCGCGTCAACCTGAGCCGCAAACGCCTGCTCGGGCAGCTCGACGAGCTCGCGCTCAACCCTGAATTCGCGGCGCAAATTCCTGCCGAGAGAGCGCGCGAAGAAAGGTATTCGCACTTCCCGAAAGGCGGCGAACGCCGCGAAGGCGGGCACGACCGCGACAGGGATCGCGGCGACAGGGATCGCGGCGACAGGGGCGACCGCGGCGAAAGAGGAGAGCGCGGAGAGCGCAATTTTGACCGCGACAGGGAACGCGATCGCAGCCGCGGCTTCGAACGCCAGCGCGGCGGCGATTTTGAAGAAGAAAAGCCGCACAGGCCGGCGCGCCGCTTCGAAAGGGAGCGCAAAAATTAATGGCCGAGCATATCACGGTCAAAGTAAAGACCGCTGAGGGCGTAACGCTTCCGGCATACGCGACGGAAGGCTCCGCCGGTATGGACATACGCGCTTGCGAGCGCGTGGTAATAAGGGCCGGAGCGCGCGGCTGCGTCGGTACCGGGCTCTACCTTGAAATACCGCGGGGCTACGAAGCGCAGGTGCGGCCGCGCAGCGGCCTCGCGCTGAAACACGGCGTCACGGTGCTCAACGCGCCGGGGACTATCGACTCGGATTACCGCGGAGAGGTGCGCGTGATCCTCGCGAACTTCGGCGAAAACGATTTCACTATAGAGTCGGGAGAGCGCATCGCGCAGATAATTTTTGCCGCGGTGACGCAGGCTCGGCTTGAGACGTCGGTCGAGCTTGGCGGCACCGAAAGAGGCGCCGGAGGCTTCGGCAGCACCGGCAGAAAATAAAAGCGACGCTCGCGCGGCGGTAGCGTTACAGGCACCGGCTCCGCTCGAAGGCCGATTAGCGGAAAATCGCACCGCTTGACAAAAGCTCGAGCAGGCGGTATAAAGACACTCGTTGTCGGATAACTCGCGATGACGGGAAGAGTAAAAGCGACGCTTCGCTCCAGAGAGGAGACCATGCTTACGCATAGCTGAGAGGTCTTTGCGGAGAATGCTTTGAAGACCGCCCCGGAGCGGACGCCGAAGCCACAGGGATAAGGCGTCAGGGTGCGCCCTTCACAGCGCGCAGAGGGCCTTTGCATTGAGGGCCGAAATGGAGTGGAACAGCGAACTACAAGCCGCCTCCTGTTGTGGAGCGCGGCTTTTCTTATTCAAAGGGGGAGTATATATGGCAGTATTTTCAACGCCTGACGGCAAGAAATTCGAGGCTGATAGCGCGACCGTACGCCAGCTTCTCGAAGCATGGCGTCTGAAAAAGGCGATAGGAGCGACCGTCGGCGGAGAGATAGTCGACTGCGATAAAGTTTTCACAGAGGACACGGCTTTCACGCCGCTCTTCCCGGACTGCGAAGAGGGGCTGCAGCTTCTGCGCCACTCGACGGCGCACCTTCTTGCGCACGCGGTGCTGCGCCTCTATCCCGAGGCGAAGTTTGGAATAGGGCCGGCGATAAAGGACGGCTTTTATTACGATATTCGCTTCCCACAGCCGATATCCGACGAGGATCTGCCGAAGATAGAGGCGGAGATGCGCAAAATCTCGCAGGAAAAGATTCCCCTCGTGCGCAGCGAGCTGACGAAGGAAGAAGCGGTCAAAAAGTTCTCGGAGATGGGTGAGGACCTGAAGGTCGAGCTTATCGAAGGGATAGAGGGGCAGGCCCTCTCCATTTACACCGAGGGAGACTTCAGCGACTTCTGCCGCGGCCCGCACGTCCCTCACACAGGCTGCTGCAAATTCTTCAAGCTGCTATCGATAGCCGGCGCGTACTGGCACGGCGATGAGAAGAACGAGATGCTCACGCGCGTTTACGGCACCGCGTTCGGCTCAGAGGAGGAGCTCAAGGCCTATCTGAAGAGGCTCGAAGAAGCCAAGGCGCGCGACCACCGCAAGCTCGGCAGGGAGCTCGACCTCTTCAGCCTTCACAACGAAGGCCCTGGCTTCCCCTTCTTCCACCCGAAGGGCATGGTCGTCATGAACGCGCTGCAGAACTTCTGGCGCAGGGAGCACACAAAGCGCGGCTACGTTGAGATAAAGACGCCGATGATCCTCGACCGCGACCTCTGGCTGCGCTCCGGCCATTGGGATCATTACAAGGAAAATATGTATTTCACTGAAATAGACGACATGCCCTTCGCTATCAAGCCGATGAACTGCCCAGGCGGCATACTCGTCTACAAGAACGACATACACAGCTACCGCGAGCTGCCGATACGCATGGCGGAGCTCGGCTTCGTGCACCGCCACGAGCGTTCCGGCGCGCTGCACGGCCTTATGCGCGTCCGCGCGTTCACGCAGGACGACGCTCACATCTATTGCACGCCCGAACAGATAAAGGATGAGATCAAGGCGATAATGGAGCTCGACCGCTACGTCTACCAGGATGTATTCGGCTTCAAATATCACGTGGAGCTTTCGACGCGGCCGGAAAATTCTATGGGCGACCAGGAACTCTGGGACCTCGCCGAGCGCTGCCTAAAGGAAGCTCTCGAAGAGACGGGCACCTCCTACAAGCTAAACCCCGGCGACGGCGCCTTTTACGGGCCGAAGATAGACTTCCACCTCGAAGACTGTATCGGGCGCACATGGCAGTGTGGAACGATTCAGCTCGACTTCCAGATGCCGGAGAAATTCGACATGACCTATATCGGAAAGGATGGGGCGGAGCACCGCCCGGTCATGCTGCACAGGACGATTCTCGGAAGCCTCGAGCGCTTCATGGGTATCCTGATCGAAAACTACGCCGGAGCTTTCCCCTTCTGGCTCGCGCCGGTTCAGGCGAAGCTGCTGCCGGTGAGCGCCGATTACGTCGATTACGCCGAAAAGATGGCCGGCAGGCTCAAAAACGCCGATATCCGCGTTGAAATAGATACGCGCGACGAGAAGCTCGGCAAGAAGATTCGCGACGCTCAGCTGCAAAAGATCCCCTATATGCTGGTAATAGGCGCCAAGGAAGCGGAAAACGGCACCCTCTCGGTGCGCGAGCGCAAGGCCGGCGACCTCGGCCCGATGACCTTTGAAGAGTTCATAGCCCAGACCGAGAAGGAATTTGACCCGATCAACAAAAAATAGCATAGTTTTAAGGGAGCGGGGCCGAGAGTTCCGGCTCCGCTCCTATCGACAGGATCCTGAATATAGGGCGCTGCTGTCCGCGCGATTTTAATTTTTTAAATCCGTCCTCCTTTTAATCTAAAAATTTGCGTTTATTCGCGTCGATGTATGAAAGAATTATGTATAATTTCAAGAAAAATTAATAAAATGGTTGAAAATTATGTAATTCTCCTTGACAAGAATTAAGTTAAAGTATAATGTATCATCGTCGGCAAAAGCCGATGTTTTAAATATTTCCTGTTGGGAGGCAACACCTTGAAAAGCAACGGCACAGTAAAATGGTTTAACGCAACGAAGGGTTACGGATTTATCACGACCGACGAGGGCAATGATGTCTTTGTACACTTCAGCGCTATCCAGGGAGACGGTTTCAAGACGCTTGACGAAGGTCAGAAGGTAAGCTTCGAAATCACGCAGGGCAGCAAAGGCCCGCAGGCTTCCGACGTAGAAAAACTCTAAGTTTCCGCAGTATTTCTTTATATTATATCCCGTTATTTTATAAAAGAAATCGAGTCAAGGGAGAGCACATTAACCGCTCTCCTTTTTTTGTTTGTATAAATTTTCCTTTGACTATTGTTGTTAATTGTTATAGATTAGTATGCGCCGGCGTTTGTTCCGGCGGATGCAAAACAGCAGATAACAGGAGGAGCTCCATGTCTCTAATAAAGGACAAACAGCTTTCGTACGACAGACTTCGCCGCGTCGCAGACATCGAGGCGCTTGGATTTAAAACAACAAAGGGAATCGATAAACTTACGGGCCTTATAGGGCAGGAGCGCGCGGTGCGCTCGGTGGATTTCGGCCTTTCGGTGCAAAGCAAGGGCTACAACATTTTTGTGGTCGGCGAACCCGGCTGCGGCAGAACGACGTACATGCTCTCCGAGCTGCGCCGCGAAGCCGAGAAAATGCCGGCGCCCGACGACTGGGTGTACGTTTACAACTTCGACGACCCGAGCCAGCCGCTCGCGGTTAATCTTCCCGCCGGAAGGGGACGCGAGCTGGCGAAAGACGCGGACAACGCGATAGAGGAACTTAAAACCGCGCTTTCTAAAGCCTTCGACAACAGCGAGTTCGAAGACAGCAAGGCGCAGCTTGTAAAGACCTTTCAGGAAGAAGTAAATAAAATCATGGAAGACCTCCGCAAATGGGCGGAGGAGAAAAACTTTTCAATCAAGCGCACGCCGCAGGGCTTCGTCAACCTGCCGCTGATAATGGCGCCGCCGCTCCCGCAGACCGAGAGCGAAAACGCTCAGCCGGCAGCCGAGCCAGAGGCGAAAAAAGAAAGCGACGGAGACGAAAAGCCTCAGATTGTGCGCCGCGAGATGCAGCAGGAGGAGTTTGAAAAATTATCCGAGGAGCAGCAGCAGGCCCTTCAGAAGGTTTCAGAGGAAATTTCGCAGAAAACTCTCGAGAAGCTGCGCGTGATACGCGAGCGCGAGAAGGAGCTCAAAGAGAAGATAAAGGAGCTCGAGGGGCAGATCTGCAAGGTCGCCGTCACCCCGATAACGTCGGAGCTGAGCGCGAAATATGCGCCGAATGAGAAGCTATCGAAGTGGTTCGATGAGTTCACCGAAGACATCAGCGCGAACTTTAACGTCTTTCTCGCCTCCGCCCGCGACGAATCGGCGGAGATAGATTTCACGCGCTACGAGGTGAACGCGTTCGTATCGAACGACCCGAAGGGCGGAGCTCCCGTCATATCGGAGACGAACCCGATATATTACAACCTTGTCGGCAAGGTCGACTACGAGAACAAACAGGGCAATCTCTATTCGACGGACTTCAGGCACATCCTGCCCGGCGCGATGCACAGGGCGAACGGCGGCTTCCTGCTGCTCGACGCCGACGAGCTGCTGCGGCAATTCATGTCCTGGGACGTGCTGAAGCGCGTTCTGCGCTACCGCGAGCTTTCGATAGAAAATCTCGGCGAGCAGCTCGGCTATATCCCCGTTTCGACGCTGAAGCCGGAGCCTATCCCGATCGATATGAAGGTGGTCATCGTCGGGACGCCGTACCTCTATTACCTTCTGAACATATACGATCCTGAGTTCGGCAAGGTCTTTAAGATCAAAGCAGAATTCGATTCCGAAATGCCGCGCACGCCGCAGAGCGAATACCAGATCGCGCAGTTCATAGCGGGCTTCGTCGAGCACGAAGGCGGGCTGAATTTCACGGCTGCGGCGGTCGGCGAGGTCATCGAATGGTCCTCGCGCCTCGCCGAGGACAGGAACAAGCTCTCGACGAAGCTCAACAAGATCGCCGAGACTCTCGTGGAAGCCACGGCCTACGCGAAGGCCGGCGGCAAGAAGCTCGTCGGGGTCGAGGACGTGCGCCGCGCTATAGAAGAGAAGCTCTACCGCGTGTCGATGTGGGAGGGCAAAGTCCTCGAGGAGTACCGCAGCGGCGTGATACGCATAGATACCGAGGGCTCCGTCGTCGGGCAGATAAACGGGCTGACGGTGTCGCAGCTGATAGACAACTCCTTCGGCTCCCCCGTGCGCATCACGGCGAACGTATTCATGGGCGAGCCCGGCGTCGTGAACATCGAGCGCGAGGTCAGCATGACCGGTCCGATACATAACAAGGGGCTGATGATTCTTTCAAGCTACCTCGGGCGCATGTACGCGAAAAATTATCCTCTTTCGATCGCGGCGCGCATAACCTTCGAACAGACCTACGGCGGAGTCGAGGGAGACAGCGCTTCGTCGACCGAGCTTTACTGTCTGCTTTCGGCGATTTCCGGCATCCCCCTCAATCAGTCTATCGCTGTCACCGGCTCCGTCGACCAGCAGGGCAATATCCAGCCCATCGGGGGCGTAAACGAAAAGATCGAAGGCTTCTTCCGCTACTGCAAGGCGCGCGGCCTGACAGGAAAACAGGGCGTGATGATTCCTTTCCAGAACGAGCAGCATCTGATGCTTTCGCATGAAGTCGTCGAGGCGGTTAAGAAGAATAAATTCCACATCTGGAGCATCTCGACAATAGACGAAGGGATAGAGATTTTGACAGGCGTAAAGGCGGGAGAGCCCGATGAAAAGGGGGCGTACCCGAAGAAGAGCGTACACGGCCGCGCGCAGGCCGAGCTTGAAGCTTGGGTCGAGCGCTCCTTCCGCTACAAGAAGGTCATGAACGACCGCGTCGACCCGCCGAAGAAAAGGAAGAAGAAGGCCGCAAAGAAAGCCGTCATAGAAGCGAGCGGTGGAAGATAATGGCCGAGGTGCGTCACGCAAAGGAGATTCTCGACGCCCTGGAGGCGCTTTACGGAAACGAGGCGCGTCCGGCGTCCGACTTTTGCTATGAGGAGCCGCTCGACGACCTCATCGTGACGGTGCTCTCGCAGAACACCAACGATAAGCTGCGCGACATAGCCTATAAAAATCTCAGGAAAAGATATCCGTCGTGGGAAGATGTGGCGTCGGCGGAGCTCGAAGAGTTGAAGGAAGTAATAAGAATCGCAGGAATGAGCAGCGCCAAGCCGCCGCGCATCCAGCGGATACTCGCGGCCGTGCACAGAAAGTTCGGCCGCTATTCGCTGAAGAGCCTGCGCGGCTGGAGCCAGCCTCAGGTCCGCGAATACCTGACGTCGCTCCCAGGCGTCGGGCCGAAGACCTCGGCGATCGTCGAGTGCTTCGACTTGGACATGCCGGGTTTTCCGGTGGACACGCATATAACGCGCCTTTCAAAGCGCTTCGGCTGGGCAGGCGAGAAAGAGCCGCCCGACAAGATACAGGCGCGCCTTGAGGCGTCGCTGCCGCCGGAGCGCTTCCGCGGCGGACATCTGAACTTCCTTGCGCACGGCAGGAGTCTTTGCGGCGCCAGGAAATTTTTATGCGCCGAATGCGCGCTCATCGAATGGTGCGATTTCGGCAAAAAAACGGTTGGCCATGGAGCCCGCTGAGTATAGAAAAAAATTTCTGGGAGCGGCGGAGCGCCAGGGCTGGCGCGACGCGGAGGGCATAGTATGCGCGCTTTCCGGCGGCGGCGATTCCGTCGCTATGATGTGGCTGATGAGAAAATTTTTCAAGGGCAGGATAGTCGCGGCGCACCTCGACCACTGTACGAGGGAGGGGGCCTCTCACGACGACGCCGCCTTTGCCGCGTCGCTCTGCGCGGAGCTGGGGGTAGAGTGCGCGCTCAAGGCCGTCGACGTCCGCGCGGCCCGCGCACGGGGCGAGTCCTTCGAAATGGCGGGACGCCGGGCGCGCTACGAGCATTTCAACGCCGTAGCGGAGCGCTACGGAATAAAATTTATCGCAGTCGCGCACAACGCGAACGACGTCGTCGAGACGCAGCTTTTGAACCTCGCACGCGGCAGCGGTATAGCGGGGCTGCGCGGTATCCCCGAAAGGCGGGGCAACATCGTCCGCCCCGTCATAAGCTTCACGCGCGAAGAGCTGCGCGCAATACTGAAGGATAACGGTGTAACGTGGCGCGAGGACTATACGAACGACGAAACGGACTATACGAGAAACAAGATCAGGAATACGCTTATCCCTTGGATAAAGGAAAATTTAAACGAGGGCTTCGAGCGCGTGATGCTCGGCCTCGCTAAGCAGGCCTGCGAGGAGACGGAGGAGAGAATTTCCGCGGCGCGCGCCGAGATCGCGAAAGCGGCATTCGCGCTTCCGCCGGCTCTCGCCGCGTGGCGCACCGAGGGCCTTGCCGCGCTGCCGAAACTGACGCTTGCGGAGATGCTTCGGACGCAGGGCGCGGAGCTCTCGCTCCCAGCTCTCCCGCGCGCCCGCACCGAGGAGCTCGTATCTCTGATAAGGCGCGGCGGAGCGTGGCGCTTCCAGTGGGCGCGCGACATAGAAGTCTGCTATTCTTCCCGCGGCGTAGGCTGGCTTCACCGCGCGGATATAAGAAGCGGCAAAAATAGCTGCGAAAAAAAAATTCCCTGGTGGGCGAGAGCGCGTGAAATATGATATTATTCTTAACTGTTTGAATAATGTTTTTTACGCATCGAAGGGAGCGCTGGATTTTGAAATACAGGATAGGCAGAGTTTTGATCTCGGAAGGGCAACTCCGCGAAAAGGTCAAGGAACTCGGCGCGCAGATACGCGAAGATTATAAGGGAGAAAAAGTCATCTTCGTCTGCGTGCTTAAAGGCGCCGTCATTTTCTTCGCGGACTTGCTCCGCGAGATGGGGCCGGAGGTAGACGCCCAGTTCGATTTCCTCGCGATATCTTCCTACGGCGCTTCTACGGTGAGCAGCGGCATAGTAAAAATACAGGAAGATCTGAGTACCGATATCCACGGCGAAAATGTGATAATAGTCGAAGATATACTGGATACGGGGCTCTCACTCTCTTACATCAGCAAGTTGTTGAGGGAGCGCGCTCCGAAATCTCTTGAGATATGCGTCCTGCTCGACAAGGAAGAGCGCCGCACTCAGCCCGTGAACGTAAAGTATACGGGCTTCAAGATTCCCGACGAATTCGTTATAGGCTACGGACTGGACTACGCCGGGCACTTCCGCCACCTTCCCTCGGTGCATATAGCTGAGCCGGCTGAATAATTTTCACCGCGTGCGCTTCGCAGCGGAGCAACGGAAAGAGAGGATATGTATTGAAGAAGATTTCTAAGAATGTGGGGATGTATATCGTCCTCATCGTGCTGGCCGTGACCCTTGTAAATGTGTTCCTCGCCCCTGAAGCCAAAAAAACTCAGGGAAGGGAGCTCCTCTCCTACAGCAAGTTTTTGAGCGAGGTCAACGCCGGAAGCGTGGCGAAGGTGAAGATCGACCACGAGGAGCTCACGGGCACCCTGAAAGACGGCGGAGAATTCACCACCTACATCCTCGACGCTTCTACGCTTCCCGCGGTGATAGCGGAAAAGGGCGTCGAAGTCGAAATAGTCCCGCCGCCTAAAAATTCTTGGATAACGGCGCTTCTGACGTCGCTCCTTCCGACGCTGCTGTTGATAGGGGTGTGGATCTATTTCATCTACAACATGCAGGGCGGCGGCGGAAAAGTCATGAGCTTTGCGAAAAGCAAGGCGAAGCTCTTCCTTGACAACAGGCCGAAGGTGACCTTCGCCGACGTCGCCGGCTGCGACGAAGCGAAGGAAGAACTCGCCGAGGTCGTCCAATTCCTGAAAGACCCGGCGAAATTCACAAAGGTCGGCGCGAAAGTTCCACGCGGCGTGCTGCTCCTCGGCGCGCCCGGGACCGGTAAAACGCTTCTTTCGCGCGCCGTGGCCGGCGAAGCGGACGTCCCCTTCTTCAGCATAAGCGGCTCAGACTTCGTTGAAATGTTCGTCGGCGTCGGCGCCGCGCGTGTGCGCGACTTGTTTGAACAGGCGCGGAAATATCAGCCCTGCATAATCTTCATCGACGAGATCGACGCCGTCGGACGCCACCGCGGCGCGGGACTCGGCGGCGGGCACGACGAGCGCGAGCAGACGCTGAACCAGCTGCTCGTCGAAATGGACGGCTTCGACGCCGGCGCGGGAATAATCCTCATCGCTGCTACGAACAGGCCCGACATCTTAGACCCGGCGCTGCTGCGCCCGGGACGCTTCGACAGGCAGGTCGTCGTCGACCGCCCCGACGTGAACGGGCGCCGCGACATCCTGAAAGTCCACCTGCGCGAGATGAAAGTAGAAGACGACGTAGACCTCGATGTGCTGGCCCGCCGCACCCCGGGCTTCGTCGGCGCGGACTTGGCGAACCTCGTCAACGAAGCGGCGCTACTCACGGCGCGCAGAGATAAGGAGAAGCTCGGCATGCCCGAATTCGAAGAGGCGATCGATCGCGTGCTGGCCGGTCCGGAGCGCAAAAGCCGCATAATCAGCAAAAAAGAGCGGGAGATAATAGCGTACCACGAATCGGGGCACGCGCTCGTAGCCTCGAAGATAAAGGGCGCCGACCCAGTGCACAAGATATCTATCATTCCGAGAGGGCATATGGCGCTCGGCTATACGCTGCAGCTGCCCGAGGAGGACAGGTTTTTGATATCGCGTCAGGAGCTCTCCGACAAGATAACGGTGCTGCTCGGCGGCCGCGTCGCGGAAATGATCCGCTTTGGCGACGTGACGACGGGCGCCTCCAACGACCTTGAGAGGGCGACGCAGATAGCCCGCCAGATGGTGACTCAATACGGCATGAGCGACAAGCTCGGCCTCGTGACGCTCGGCAGGAAACAGCATGAAGTGTTCCTCGGCCACGACATAGTCGACGACCGCAACTACAGCGAAGAGGTAGCGCATACGATAGACCTGGAGATCCGCGCGATAGTGGACGGAGCGATGAACAAGGCGAAGGGGATTCTAACCGAGAATCGTGAGCGCCTCGAAGAGATAACTAAGCTTCTTCTCGAAAAAGAGATGCTCGAGGGCGACGAGCTCGACGAGCTGCTCGGCTATCCGAAGAGGGAACACGCGGAGGAAAAGCCGCAGGAAGAAGAAAAGCCGGGAAATAAGGACGAAAACGGCGAGGATAAAAAAGATGGAGAGGAAAAGGACGAGGAACCGGAGGATAGCGTCGTAGGAGAAGAGACGATGAGCCTTTCGCCGAACTTAGAAGACGGGGCCGACAACGGCAAACTGAACGCCCCGCTCGACGACGGAGACGAAGAAAAGAAATAAAAACTGCGCCGCCTTCGGGCGGCTTTTTTGTATCAAGCAAGCTTTCTCCTTCCTATTGCCGTAAGATTAGGAAGGTGCGCCGATCCCATTGAATGCGGTCTTTTGATTTTCAGGTAATTAAGAAAGGCCGTTCCGAATCTCGCGCCATTTGCCTCTTTTCCCATAATAGAATAGCCGCGGCTGCGAAATTCCTTCGGGTATTCGCCGTGCCGCGGCGCGCTCTTTGTGTTAATATAGAGCCGTTGTTTACAGAGCGATTGCATTGGGATGTGAAACATGGAAGAGGATAAATTCAAGCTTGTCGCGCCTTTCGGCCTGTCGGGCGATCAGCCTCAGGCGGTGGAGAAGCTTGTGCGCGGCTTCCGAGAGAAGGATGGGACCCATCAGACTCTGCTCGGAGTCACGGGCAGCGGGAAGACCTTTACGATGGCGAACGTCATCGCGCGGCTGAACCGGCCGACGCTCGTTATGGCGCACAACAAGACTCTTGCCGCGCAGCTCTACAGCGAGTTCAAAGAATTTTTCCCCGAAAACTCGGTGAATTATTTCGTCAGCTACTACGATTATTATCAGCCCGAGGCGTATATCCCCGCGTCCGACGTCTACATCGAAAAAGATTCTTCGGTCAACGAGCGCATAGAAAAGCTGAGGCTGATGACGACTAAGTCCCTCCTCGAACGCAGGGATGTGGTAGTCGTAGCGAGCGTCTCCTGCATCTACGGCCTCGGTAAGAGGAAAAATTACGAGGACGCGATATTCCGCTTTGCGCGCGGCGAGCGCTACGAGCGCCGCGATTTTATGATGCGCCTGATCGATAATTATTACGAGCGCAACGACGTCTCTCTCGTCCCGGGAACCTTCCGGAGCAGAGGGGAGACGATGGAGGTATTTCCCGCTTACAGCGATACTGCGCTGCGCATTTCCTTCTTCGACGACGAAATAGAGCGCATAGACGAGATAGACCCCGTATCAGGGCGTTCCGTCGCGATGAAGGAAAAAGTCGGCATATTCCCGTCGCAGCATTACGTGACGAGCAAGGATGCCATCCAAAAGGCGGCCGGCTCTATCGAAGAGGAGATGGAGCGCTGCTGCGCGCGCTTCGTGGGCGAAGGAAAGCACTTAGAAGCGGAGCGCCTGCGGATGCGCACGAAGTACGACCTTGAGATGCTGCTCGAAGTCGGCTACTGCTCGGGCATAGAAAATTATTCGCGCTATCTTGACGGAAGGAACGAGGGAGACCCGCCCGGGACGCTGCTCGACTTCTTTCCCAAGGACGCGCTCTTTTTCATAGACGAATCCCATATGACTCTGCCGCAGGTGCGCGGAATGTACAACGGCGACCGCGCGAGGAAGGAAGTGCTCGTGGAGCACGGCTTCCGACTGCCCTCCTGCCTCGACAACAGGCCGCTGCGCTGGGACGAGTACGAGCCCGTGCTGAAGAACGCCCTCTTCATATCGGCGACGCCAGGCGATTATGAATTCGCGCACTCGGATCACGTTGTGGAGCAGCTGGTGAGGCCGACTGGCATACCGGACCCGGAGGTGGAGGTGCATCGGGCGACGGGACAGGTCGACGATCTGATCGCCGAGATTCGCCCGATCGTCGGGCGCGGCGAGCGCGCCCTCGTCTCTACGCTGACGAAGCGCTCCGCCGAGGACTTGGCCGAGTATTTGGCGGATCTCGGCGTAAAAGTGCGCTACATACACTCGGAGCTCGACACCTTCGAGCGCGCCGAGCTGCTGCGCGACCTACGCCTCGGGGTCTTCGCGGTGCTCGTCGGCGTGAACCTCCTGCGCGAGGGACTGGACCTGCCGGAAGTCTCCCTCGTGGCGATACTCGACGCGGACCGCGAGGGCTATCTGCGCGCGCACCGCTCTCTGATACAGATGATAGGGCGCGCGGCGAGGAACAGCGCCGGCAGGGTCATCCTGTACGCCGACAGAATCACCGACAGCATCGAGCTCGCTATGAAGGAGACGAAGCGCCGCCGCGAAGCTCAGATAAAATTCAACGAGGAACACCATATAGTGCCGCGCACAATCGTAAAATCGGTAAAAAACCTGCTGCCCGACGAGCTGCTCGACGACGAAAAAGAAAGTTACGCCGGAGAAAGGGCCGCGTCTTCTAACGAAGGGGCGCGCGATCTCGGCATAAAGGAGCTTGAGAGGAAGATGTGGGAGGCCGTTGAAAAGCTGGACTTCGAGACGGCGGCGGAGCTGCGCGACGAGATACAGAAGATGAAAGGCGGAAGCACATTTGGATCAGGAAATAAGAATCACAGGCGCAAGACAGCACAATCTCAGAAACATAGACGCCGTTATTCCAAAAAATAAATTAGTCGTCGTGACTGGGCCTTCCGGCTCGGGCAAATCGTCGCTCGCCTTCGATACGATATACGCCGAAGGGCAGCGGCGCTACGTCGAATCCCTTTCGTCGTACGCGCGGCAGTTCCTCGGGATGTCGGACAAACCCGACGTCGACGACATAGCGGGGCTTTCGCCCGCCATATCTATAGAGCAGAAGGGAACGAACCGCAACCCGCGCTCTACAGTCGGGACGGTGACGGAGATATACGACTATCTGCGTCTGCTCTTCGGGCGCGCCGGAACGCCGCACTGCCCTAAGTGCGGCAAAGAAGTCCACCGCTACAGCGTCGACGAGATAATAGACCTGATTTACAGCGATTACGCTGGAAAACCTCTTGAAATATACGCGCCTATCGTCAGGGGCAAGAAGGGCGAATATAAAAACCTGCTGCTCAAGCTGCACCGGCAGGGCTATATGCGCGCGCGCGTCGACGGGACTCTTTACTGGCTCGAGGAGGAAGTCGAGCTCGACAAGAACCGCCGCCACACGATCGAATGTCTCATAGACCGCATGCGCGTCAGAGAGGAAAACCGCTCGCGGATGAGCGAGGCGGTCGAAATGGCGCTTAAGCTCTCGGAGGGCTTCATTCAGCTCGCGTCCGCCGGTATGCGGGAGCGCGAGCTGACGGAGAAGTACGTCTGCCCGGACTGCCAGATAAGCCTGCCGGAGATAGAGCCGCGGCTTTTTTCGTTCAACGCGCCCTTCGGCGCGTGTCCGGACTGCGCGGGGCTCGGCTTCCATTCGCATTTTTCGGCCGAACTCGCGGTGAACCCCGCGCTGCCGCTCGGCGAAGGAGGCTTCATCCCCTGGAAGAGCATGAAATATATGGTGCGCAAGGCCGAGAAGCTCGCCGAAAAAAAAGGCTGGGACATTTCCAAGCCCTTTGGCGAGCTTCCCGAAAGCGTGAAGCAGGAGCTGCTCTACGGCTCGGACGAAGTCCTCGAGCTCGTCTTCGTCGACAAGAAAAACGGCGATTGGGAGTACAACGGAAAATACTGCGGGCTCATCCCGTGGCTAGAAAAACGCTACAACGAAACGGAGTCGGAAAATTATAAGGAGGAGCTCTCCCGCTATCTCGTGGAGGACCTATGCGCGACGTGCAAGGGGCGCAGGCTGAAGCCCGAAGTCCTCGCGGTCACTCTCGGCGGCCGCAATATAGGCGAGCTGACCGAAATGCCCATCGACGAGCTGATAAAGGTGCTCGACGGGCTGAAGCTCGGAGAGCGCGAGCAGAAGATCGTCGGCATCGCGCTCACAGAGGTGAAAAAGCGCCTCTCCTTCCTGAACAACGTCGGAGCCGGCTATCTGAGCCTCTCGCGCAGGGCCGAGACGCTCTCGGGCGGCGAGAGCCAGCGCATCCGCCTCGCGTCGCAGATCGGCTCGCAGCTGACGGGGGTGCTTTACGTCCTCGACGAGCCGACTATAGGGCTTCATCCGCGCGACACCGGCAGGCTGCTGGAAACGCTCAAGACGATCCGCGACCTGGGAAACAGCGTCCTCGTCGTGGAGCACGACCGCGACACGATGGTGGCGGCGGATCATATACTCGAGCTCGGCCCCGGCGCTGGGGAAAAGGGCGGAGAGCTTATAGCGAACGGAAGCGCCGAAGAGATCATGAAGGGCGGTTCGAGTACGGCTCTCTACCTGCGCGGCGAAGCCGACGGCACCTGGCTGCCGGCCGGCGGCAGGCGCACGCCGCGCGGAGCGATAAAGGTGCGCGGCGCGGCGGAGAACAACCTGAAGAAGCTAGACATAGACGTACCCCTCGGCGTCTTCGCCGCGCTTTCCGGCGTTTCGGGCTCGGGCAAGAGCACCTTTCTGTACGAAATACTTTACAAAGGGCTCCGCAGGAAGTTCGACGGCGATTACCGCGAGCGCCCGGGAAAGTTCGATTCGATAAGCGGCTATGAATCATTGCGCAACATCGTGCTCATAGACCAGAGCCCGATAGGGCGCACGCCGCGCTCGAACCCGGCGACCTACACGGGCGCGTTCACGCCGATACGCGAGTTCTACGCCCAGCTGCAGGAGTCAAAACTCCGCGGCTACGACCAGTCGCGTTTCAGCTTCAACCTCAAGGGGGGGCGCTGCGAGGCCTGCAACGGAGACGGCGTGATAAAGGTCTCGATGCTTTTTCTGCCCGACGTTTTTGTGAAATGCGACGTTTGCAGGGGGCAGCGCTACAACAGGGAGACGCTGGAAGTGAAGTATAAAGAGCTTTCGATCGCCGACGTGCTTGAGCTGACGGTCGACGAGGCTGTCGAGACCTTCGGCGGTATACCGCGCATTGCGAACAAACTGAAGGTGATGCAGGAGGCCGGGCTCGGCTACATAAAGCTCGGACAGCCGGCGCCTACCCTCTCCGGCGGAGAGGCGCAGCGCGTCAAGCTCGCGACGGAGCTGGGGAAAAAATTCCGCGGCAGCACGCTCTATCTGCTCGACGAGCCGACGACCGGCCTGCACTATACGGACGTGAAGAAGCTGCTGAAACTGCTGCACAAGCTCGTAGATCAGGGCGGCTCGGTCCTCGTGATAGAACACAACTTGGACGTGCTCGCCTCCTCCGACTATATAATGGACTTAGGCCCCGAAGGCGGCCGCGGAGGCGGGAAGCTCGTCGCCAAGGGCACGCCGGAAGAAGTCGCGCGCGGAAAAGGGCCGACGTCGAAGTATCTTGCGCAGTTCCTGAAGGAGATAAAGAGCAAACATGAAGGAAAATAAAAGCCGCGGCGGAAATTTTGACCGTAGAAGAGCGGCGGAAAGCGAAGCGCCCGAGGATATATGCTGGGGGCGCAACCCGGTTGAGACGCTGCTTGCCGATATGCCGGAGCGCTGCTCGAAGGTTTTGATTGCAAACGGCGTTCAGCCTCACGTAAAAGCTAAAATAACGAAGCTCTGTCGCGAAAAGGGGATAGTCTTTCAGTACGTCGACAGCGCGGCGCTCGACCGATTGACCGGCGGCGCGAAGCACCAGGGCGTCGCCGCCTACTCGACCGATATGAGGCTGTGGGGGACGGAAGAATTTCTCGCGTCGCTGCCGCCGTCGCCTGAGCCGGCCCTCATCCTCCTGTGCGACCATCTTCAGGACGCCCATAACCTCGGCGCCGTGATAAGGAGCGCCGAAGCGGCCGGCGCCTGCGCGGTGATGATCCCCAAGCGCGGCGGCTGCATGCCTACCGGCGCAGTCGTCAAGACGAGCGCAGGGGCGGCGCTCCGCGTGCCTATAGTCAAAACGGGAAACGTCGCGCAGGCGATAAAGCTGTTGCAGGACGCCGGCTTCTGGGTCACAGGGCTCGCGATGGAAGGGCGCGAAACGCTCTTCCGCTGCGACCTGCCGCCGCGCAGCGCGATAGTCGTCGGAGCCGAGGGCAAGGGGCTCGGCGGAGCCTCCGCCAAAGCGTGCGACGACATCCGCTTTATCCCGATGTTGGGCAAAACGGGCTCGCTGAACGCCTCCGTCGCCGCGGCGCTCGCGCTGTTCGAGTGGGCGCGTTCGCGCGGATAATGGCCGCGCTAAGGCTTTTCTGCCTGAGCACCGGGCCGTTATACAAAAAATGTGATTGGTGTTACAATGGCGCCAGTTCAATAAAACATTCTTGGAGGTGTTTGAAATGAGCAAAGAAAGGTTTCTTATCTCGTCGGAATCAGTGACGGAAGGACACCCGGACAAACTCGCAGATCAAATATCCGACGCTGTTCTCGACGCCATACTGGAGTCGGACCCCAATGGGCGCGTTGCATGCGAGACGCTGGTCTCAACCGGACTCATCCTGGTCGCGGGAGAAATAAGCACGACATGCTACGTGGACATTCCGAAAATAGCGCGCAAAACGGTGAAGGACGTCGGCTACACGAGGGCCAAATACGGCTTCGACGGAGACACCTGCTCCGTGCTGACGACTATCGACGAACAGTCGCCCGACATAGCGCTCGGCGTCGACAGGGCTAAAGAGACGAAGGAGCTTTCCAACGACGAAGTGGACGCGATAGGCGCCGGAGACCAGGGGCTGACGGTCGGCTACGCGTGCGACGAAACGGAAGAGCTTATGCCTATGCCTATTTCTCTCGCGCACAAGCTGACGCGCCGCCTCGCCGAGGTGCGCAGGAACAAGACCCTGCCCTATCTGCGCCCGGACGGAAAGAGCCAGGTCACCGTCGAATACGAAAACGGCAAGCCGCTCCGCGTCGATACCGTGGTCATAAGCACGCAGCACCATCCGGCCATCGACCAGAAGCAGATAGAGGCGGACGTTATCGAACACGTTGTCAAGCCCGTCATCCCCGCGCGGCTTATCACTACGAAGCCGAGAATCTTCGTTAACCCGACGGGGCGCTTCGTGATGGGGGGACCACAGGCCGATACCGGGCTCACCGGACGCAAGATCATAGTTGACACCTACGGCGGAGCCGTTCCTCACGGCGGCGGAGCCTTCTCAGGCAAAGACCCGACGAAGGTCGACCGCTCTGGCGCGTATATGGCGCGCTACGCGGCGAAGAACATCGTCGCGGCAGGAATCGCCGAAATGTGCCAGGTGCAGGCTGCTTATGCGATCGGAGTCGCCCGCCCCGTTTCGATAATGGTCGAGACCTTCGGCACGGGCAAGATAAGGGACGAAGACATTACCTGTCTGTTGCGCGAGAATTTCGACTTCCGTCCGGCCGCGATAATCCGCGATCTCGACCTGCGCAAGCCTCAGTATAAGAGGCTCGCGGCATATGGGCATATGGGACGCGTTGACCTCGACCCAATGCCGTCGTGGGAGCGCACGGACAAGGCGGAAATATTGAAACACGCCGCAGAGCGTTTCGCATAGTCGGCGTCATAAGCGGACGGCCTGCTGCCGCCCGCTTTTTTTAATTTTCTTTCGTGAACGGCGTACTTTCCTATTTTTCGCATATAATATTCCCGACGCGCTGTCCCGCGTGCGGCAGGCTGGCGGTCCCTTTCTGCGCGGAATGCCTGAGCGAGGCCGCGGCGGCCCCTTTACCGCCTTTCTGCTCGGAGTGCGGAGGACCCTACGGCGCCGAATGCTGTTACGGCAGCCTGCCCTGCTACGCGGCCGCGCTGCACGAAGGAGCGGCGCGGCGCTTCATACTCGCGCTGAAATATAAAAACATCCGCTCTCTCGGCGAAGCGATAGGAAAGGAAATGGCGCTGAGATTTCCGGAGGTCGGCGCCGATTTTCTCGTCCCGCTTCCGCTGCATCGCGGCAGCGCGAGGGCGTACAATCAGACCGAGTTGATTTCGCGCGGGATTTCGCGCTTGCGCGGGATAGCGGTCGCGAAAAATTTTCTCAAATGGCGCGTCGCATGCGGGGCCCAGACGCTCAGGAACGGCGAGGAGAGGAGCGCCCTTTCGTTTGCCTCCTTCGAGGCGTCGAAGGAGCTTTCGGGAAGGAGAGTCATACTCGTCGACGACGTGTATACGACCGGCGGCACCGTACGCGCCGCGAGCTTCGCGCTGCGCTTGGCCGGAGCGGACGTGCGCGCGATATTTCTTTGGACGCGCAGGGTGCCCTGCGGCGAAAATCCGGCGGCGTGGCCCGGCGCTGATGACGAAGATGATTTTTTGGTATAATTGACGCGTGAAAAAACGGAAATTCTTTAGCCTGACCGATTGGGGTGAAAATAGATGATCCACAGGATCGGAGTACTTACAAGCGGCGGAGACGCCCCCGGGATGAACGCATCGATTCGCGCCGTGGCGCGCACGGCCCTCTATCATGATCTGGAAGTCGTGGGAATCCGCCGCGGCTACGAGGGCCTGCTCGAAGGCGATTTCGTGCCGCTTACGCGCAGCTCCGTCGGGGGGATAATCCTGCACGGCGGGACGATTCTCCGCACGGCCCGTTGCGAAGCCTTTATGAGGCCCGGGGGAATAAACGCCGCCGTCTCAAAGCTCAAGGAAAATGATATAGACGCGCTTGTCGTTATAGGCGGCGACGGCTCCTTCCGCGGAGCGAAGGAGCTTGCCGACAGGGGAGTTAAGGTCGTAGGCATACCTGGAACGATAGACAACGACATGGCCGGGACCGACTGCACTATAGGCTTCGACACCGCGTGCAACACCGCACTCGAATGCATTTCCAAGCTGCGCGACACAGCGTCGAGTCACGACAGGATGTTCATAGTAGAGGTCATGGGGCGGCACGCGGGCTTCCTCGCGCTGGAAACCGGCGTCGCCTGCGGAGCGGAATTCATCCTCGTCCCCGAGCTTCCCGTCGATTTAAAAGCCATCTCGGATAAAATACATTACGCGAAGCAGCGCGGAAAAACTCATTCGCTGATCGTGCTCTCTGAGGGCGTGATGCACGCGGCCGAGCTCGCCGAAAAATTAAAGGGGCGCTGCGATTACGATCCACGCATCGTCGTGCTCGGACATCTGCAGCGCGGCGGCGCTCCGTCGTGTTTCGACACGGTTCTCGCGTCGCGCCTCGGCTCCGCGGCCATCGATGCGCTGATAGGCGGCAGGAGCGGTGTAATGGTCGGACGCGTCAAGGGAGAGGTCGTCGAATCGCCTATTGAGATCGCATGGACCGATAAACGTACGCTCGACCCCGATATGCTGCGTCTTGTCGACATGCTGAGCATTTAATGAAAGAGATGACGGACGCGCCTCTTCTTCCCCCTGCTTTTGCCGAAAAACTGATTGCCATCGTCGCGCGTGACAGAGGCGGGCGCGGAGTGTCGAGGCTGAGCCGTGTGGAGAGCTGGCAGAAGGCGGCTCGCGCCTTTGCGCCTCTTCGCAGCGTCGTGATCGTCTCTGGCTTTTATGTTCCCGACGCGAACGCTCCGGAGACCGACGGCCCCGGCGGCGCGGCGGTGCTTGCGCGCGCGTTTTGCGCCGAAGGAAGGCGCGCCGAAATATGGACGGATTCTCTCTGCCTCGGCGTTATGAAGGCCGCCGCGCGCGCCCTCTCCTTTCCGGAAAAATTTGTCCGCGCCGCGCCGGGGAGCCTTAAAGAAGACGCGCCCGGCGGGATAATCTTTACCGAACGCCCGGGGCGCGCGGCCGACGGACGTTACTATAATTTCAAAAAAAAAGACATAAGCGAATGGTCGCCCCCCCTTGACGCGCTCGCGGCGGAAGCGGCGGCGCGCGGAATAGCGACTCTCGGCATCGGCGACGGCGGAAACGAGGCTGGGATGGGCTGTTTCTACGAGGAATTGAAAAAGCTGTTCCCGGAATATTCCGGATGCTTCAGCGTCGTTAAAACTGACCACGCGCTCGCCGTCGACGTAAGCAATTGGGGCGCCTACGCGTTCGCCGCCGCCCTTTCCTGTGCATGGGGCAACTGGCGCGGCGCCGAAAAATGGGAGGAGCTCGCGATGCTCGAAGCGGAAACGGCCGCAGGGGCGGTTGACGGGATAAGCCGCCTGCCGCGTCTCACCGTCGACGGCTTTGAAATAAGTGTACAGAATGATATAATATCTTCGCTGAAAGGTTTATGCGCCTCCTTCGGCGTAAAATGATTTGTGGATTCTATATTTTTTGCGATTTTTTAATCACTTTCGTTAGAAAATCACGCTTTTCAGCTAAAATCATGATAGAATAGCGTTCAAGAGATTGGTGGAACATTATGGAACGAAAGTACTTTGAAAGTTCCGGCAGACGGCCTTTGATAATTCTCGCATTCGCAGTTGTCGCGCTGGTGCTGCTAAGCGTTGCCAGTCTAAAGACGGGGCTTGTCGGCAAAACTTTCCGCATAGACAAATCAGTTGTATGTGTAGAGCTTGACCGCAGCAGACGCCCGCATAAGATAAGAGAGACGATTCAATATGGTACGAGACAGGTGTGTCTGTGGTTTCAGTACTCCGACGCGCCTGAGGGAAGCCATTTGGAGGTCTCGTGGTATTACGGAGAAGACCTCGTCCGCTCCGAACCTCTGAAGCTGATGTCAAAGAACGGCATAAGGGCCTTTTATCTGCTTCGCGAGGACGGCACGCCGCTGCCGCAGGGAAAATACAGGGTAACGATTTCTTCTCCTACAAAATGTTTGAGCGAATTGAATTTCGAAATCATAAAAAAGAATTGACTTGTTCAATCACTATCACTTATATATTAAACGGAGGCTATAAAGTTGCCAAGGAGAAAGAAAGAACCGACAGACGAATCTGCTGTTGCCGTAAAACGGCGCTATGTGAGAAAGGGCGGCGCCGAAAACGCGGAAGAAGCGCAGCCTGCTGACACGGAGGAGCGTCAGCCCGAAGGGACGCAGGAAGGACAGGAAGAAGCTGTAGTCAGAAGACGCACTTATACAAGAAGAAAGAAAGAAGAAAGCGCCGAAGAGGGAAGCGAAACCGAGGCGCCCGCCGAGGAGGCCGAAAAGCCGAGAAGAGGCAGGAGAAGGAAGAGCGAAGAAGACTCCGGTCAGACACTTCTCCCGTTCGAGAGGCCGTCGGGCGGAGAAGATGAAAGCGAAGAAACTCAGCCGAAAAGACGGCGCGGAAGGATTTCAAACAAAGAAAAAGAACGCCTTGCCGCGCTCGCGTCGGGGTCGGCTGAAAAAGAGGAAGGCGGGGCGCTCGCGCCGGAAAAAGGCGGCGAAGAAGCGGAAGCCGCCATTCCTGAGGAGGCGGGAGAAAAAGATTTCACCGGGCGGGAAAACGAGAGCGCCGAAGAGGAAGAGGCCGTGAGCGAAGAGGAACCGCAGCCTTACGATTCGCAGGAAAACGGAAAAGGGCAGATACGCCACGAACATCCGAAACTAACCTTCAATCAGCTCGATGCGCAGACTTTGGCGGAGCTCCGCAAGATAGCAAAAAAAATCGGCGTCGCGTCCGTAACGACGCACCGCAAGGACGACCTTATCAACGATATACTCAAGACGCAGGCCGAGTCTCTCGGCTACCGCTTCAACGGCGGAACGCTCGAATGTACCGAGGAGGGCTACGGCTTCCTGCGCCCGTCGGGACTGCTGCCGAGCAGCAACGACATCTACGTCTCCGCGTCGCAGATACGCCGCTTCGGGCTGCGCAACGGCGATGTCGTATGGGGAGTGATTCGCCCGCCGAAGGATCAGGAGCATTACGAAGCGATGCTCCGCGTCGAGAACGTCAACTTCACGGACCCGGAAGCCGCGCGCCATCGTCCCCATTTTGAAAACCTCACGCCTATATTCCCGACGGAGAAGCTCCGCCTCGAAACGGATCGTAGACAGCTCGCGACGCGCATCGTGGATATCTTCGCGCCGATAGGCAAAGGACAGCGCGCGCTGATAGTCTCGCCTCCGAAGGCGGGCAAGACGACCCTGCTGAAAAATATAGCTCATTCGGTAACGACGAACCATCCGGAAGTCATTCTGATGGTGCTGCTTATAGACGAACGCCCGGAAGAGGTCACCGATATGGCGCGTTCGGTGGACGGGGAGATCATCGCGTCGACCTTCGACCGTCCCGCCGAGGAGCATCTCCGCGTCGCTAAGCTCGCTCTCGAGAAGGCCAAGCGCCTCGTCGAAGTTTCGAAGGACGTGGTACTGCTGCTTGATTCGATCACGCGTCTCGCGCGTGCGTCGAACCTCGTCGTTCCGCCGTCGGGGCGCACTCTTTCGGGAGGCATGGATCCAGCGGCCCTCTATTTCCCGAAGAAATTTTTCGGCGCCGCGCGCAACATCGAAAACGGCGGAAGCCTGACGATAATCGGAACGTCGCTCGTAGAGACGGGGAGCCGTATGGACGACGTCATCTACGAAGAGTTCAAGGGCACTGGCAACATGGAAGTCCATCTCTCGCGCAAGATATCTGAGCTGAGGATATTCCCCGCGCTCGACATAACGCGCTCCGGCACGCGCAAAGAGGAGCTTATGGTGCCGGAGGACGATCTGAAGCGCATTTGGGCTCTCCGCAGAAAGATCGCCAACATGGACGAGGCGGAGGTGTTGAATCTTATACTTGAAAAATTGAGAATAACGCCCACGAATCGCGATTTTCTTGCTACAATAAAGGTCGGTTAATTTGCGCTGGGTATTTTTGCGCCGCAACGTGAGGTGAAGCGATGAAAGCCGGGAACGACGTACAGAAGATAAAGCGGCGAAAGACTCTTTGCCTCGTCATTTTCCTGATCGCCGCGGTAGGGGCCGCCGTCGCCTTCGCTGCAAAGGCGGCGGAGGACACGGGGATGTACTGGATAGGCTTCGACAGCGAATTCGTCGCCGAGCGCCCCGAGGACAGCATGGGCTTTTTCACGGTAGACGTTTCCGACTTCCTGAACAACACCGCGGCCGCTCCGGTCGAAACGCCGGCTGAGGCCGATGGCAAGGAAAAAGAGCTCGTCCCTTTAGCCATAGGTCCTCTGCCGAGCATCCCGACCCTCACCGACGAAGAGCTGAAGCTCTACGGCATTCTCTCAAAAAGCGACGGAGTAATCTCAAGCTCGGATAAAAACGCGCTCGACGGGGACATCAAGTGGACCGAAGTCGTCCTCGAACCGGGGGACACCCTTAAATCGATAGCGGACGAATTCGGGATAAGCGAAGAAGACCTGCGCATGGCGAACGAGCTCAAAAAAGGCGAAAAGCCGAGCCTCTCCGAAGTCCTCTACGTCCCTGACAGCCACGAAGACGTAGAGGCCACTTTGCTTTTTGTCAAAAAACTGCAAAAAGAAGAAATCCTTCTCGCAAAAAAGGGCAAGCAGATCGTAACGACCCCCTACATCGTCAAAGAAGGGGACACGCTGTGGGGGCTTGCCGGCAAATTTGACCTCGACGTAGATACGATAGTCGACGCGAACAGAAAAATTCTGAATGGCAACATAAACCACCTCAAGCTCGGCATGGAACTGCGCATCCCCAACCAGGACGGCATATTCGTCAGGGTCTCGAAGAATGACACTATCGCAAAACTTGCCGATAAATACGGCTCAACGGCCGACTCTGTGATGATCGCAAACGCTCTGAAGGATGAAAAGCTTGTCGCGGGGAAAGAGCTCTTCCTGCCTGGAGGAAAATCCATCGCCGATACGGAAGTCAAGATAACGACCAAAAAGAACGGAAGGGTGCGCAGCGCGACGGTCAAGATATCGAGCGGTACAGCCGTGCGCGGCTTCAGATGGCCGGTGCTCGGGCAGATATCGAGCCCCTTCGGCTGGCGCAGGAGCCCTTTCGGCAGGCGCAGGGTCTTCCATGCGGGTATAGATATCAGGGCTCCGCGCGGGACCGTCATAAAGGCCGCGGCTTCCGGAGTGGTGGTGCACTCCGGCTGGATGGGCGGCTACGGAAAGACTGTGGTCATATCGCATTCGAGCGGGCTCACGACCCTTTACGGGCATTGCAGCAGGCTTATCGCGAAAAGCGGCGCCAGAGTCTCGCAGGGACAGACGATAGCTTGCGTAGGAAGCACGGGACGTTCGACGGGAAACCACCTGCACTTTGAGGTACGGGTCGGAGGTTCGCCGCGCAATCCGCTGAAATATCTTAGATAGAGATTTCATAAAGAATGCTAAAAAAGGGGCGTCTAATTCTGTGACTAAGTATATTTTTGTAACTGGCGGTGTTGTATCGTCGCTCGGTAAAGGAATCACCGCCGCCTCTCTCGGCGCTTTGCTGAAACGCCGAGGCTATAAGGTGAGCATCATCAAAATGGACCCTTATATCAACGTCGACGCCGGAGCCATGAGCCCCTTTCAACACGGGGAGGTCTTCGTGACGTGCGACGGCGCTGAGACGGACCTTGACCTCGGCCATTACGAGCGCTTTATAGACGAGGCCATTATGGGAGACAACAGCTGCACCACCGGCAAGGTTTACTCTGCGGTGATACAGCGCGAAAGAGCCGGCGGCTATAACGGAGCCACGGTCCAGGTCATCCCCCATATAACGAACGAAATACAGGACAGGATAGAACGCGTCGGCAAGGGCAAGGACGTAGTCATCGCGGAGATCGGAGGCACGGTAGGAGATATCGAGGGGCTTCCCTTCCTCGAGGCGATCCGCCAGTTCGCCGGCCGCGTCGGACGCAAAAATATACTTTACTGCCACGTGACGCTCGTTCCTTATATCGCGGCGTCGGGCGAGCTGAAGACGAAGCCGACTCAGCACAGCGTCAACGAACTGCGCCGCATAGGGATACAGCCGGACGTTATCGTCTGCCGCTCGCAGTATAATGTCGGCCCCGATCTCCGCGAAAAGATAGGGCTCTTCTGCAGCGTGCCGGCCGAGGCCGTATTTGAAGCTGTAGACTCCGATTCCATTTACAGGATTCCCATCGTACTTCATTCGCAGAAGTTCGATAACCTCGTGCTCAAAAAGCTCGGCATGCGTTCCGTCAAAGCGCCCGATCTGAGGGACTGGAAGGAATTCCTCCGCAAATACGACACGCGCAGAGGCGAGATCGTCGTCGCGCTCGTAGGAAAGTACACGAGCATAAAAGACGCTTACCTTTCGGTCAACGAAGCGCTTTCTCACGCGGGCATCGCGAACGGTGTAAAGGTCAGGATGTTCCCGGTAGAGGCCGAGGACCTTGAGACCGGCGACGCTGAAGAAATACTCGGACGGGCCGACGCGATACTGGTGCCAGGCGGCTTCGGGCAGCGCGGCGTCGAAGGCAAAATAGCCGCCGCGAAATACGCGCGCGAAAACGGCATCCCATACTTCGGCCTCTGCCTCGGCATGCAGGTCGCGGTCATCGAATTCGCGAGAAACGTCCTCGGGCTCAGCGGGGCGAACAGCGTCGAGATGGACGAAAAAACGCCCGACCCTGTCATCTACCTGATGAAAGAGCAGGAGAGCGTGACAGACGTTGGGGGCACCTCACGCTTAGGCGCTTATCCGTGCAAAATATGCAGCGGCTCCAAATCAGAAGAAATATACGGCACAAACGATATAGAAGAGCGCCATCGCCATCGTTTTGAATTCAACAACAAATACATAAAAGAATTTGAAGCCGCGGGAATGAAAGTCGCCGGCGTCTGCCCGACGGGAGGACAGGTCGAGATAATGGAGAACGCGAACCATCCGTGGATGATAGGGGTGCAGTTCCACCCTGAATTCCTTTCGCGTCCGGTAAGGCCGCACCCCCTTTTCAAAGCTTTCATCGCGGCGGCTCTCGAAAGACAGAAGAAGCTTAAGAAGGAGGCAAAATAACATGAAGAAATTTATAACGGCACTTGCGGCGGTTGCCTGCGTCCTTAGCGCGGCGCAGCTTTTCGCCGCTGAGAACACCCCCGTCCAGGCTCCGGCGGCTACGACCGCTCCGGCGAACACGGCGGCGACGGTCGCCCCGTCGCAGACTCCTGCCGCGGCTCAGGCGGAGCAGGTTCCGGAACCGGTACCTGCGATGGTCTCTACCGGCACGGAAAACGCGATAGTAAAGCCGCAGAGCGGCGAGCCGGCCTTTGAGATGCTTGACAGGATAGAAACGATCGTATACGGCTCGCCGCGCGAAGGCGGGCTCCTGAACAGGTTGAACGACGTCGAAAAGTCGGTCTTCGGCAGGGACCTCCCTGGAAGCCTCACGGAGCGCCAGACCGCCCTTCTTGATTTCCTTGAAAAGGGTACCGGCTCGCAGCCGTCGCTGCTCTTCAAGCTTTCCGTCGCTGAGTGGGGAGTCGAGCAGCAGATTCGTCCGACTTGGTCTCTCACGAAGCGCGTCGATTCGATGGAGACGATACTTGAAGGCTCGTCGCAGCCGGGGCCGCTCGTCTCCCGCACAGAGCGCCTGCTCACAAAGCTGCTACCGGACGGCATAACCGCCACTCCCTGCGACCTGCCGAAGGCGACGATCTTCAAGGCCGTGCTCAGAGAAACGCTTACCGTAAAGAATATCAAGGTCGACGATATAGTCATCCTAGGGCTGAACGAACAGGTCGTTATTGGGGGCATGCTCGTTGCTCCGAAGAACAGCCGTGTGTTCGGGCATATCACGAAGGTGAAGCCGCCGCGCAGCTTCGGGCGCGCCGCCGAGATCGAGATGCTCATCGACAGCGTCGAAGTCCTCGGGCCGTCTACTGTGGCCGTCAACCTCGGCGAAACGGCTAAGAAGGCTATGCAGGTCGATAGCGGGATCATCGGCGCAGCTGGCGCAAGCATCGGCGGCGCTATCCTGCTTGGCCCGCTCGGCCTTGCCGGCGGCTTCCTTATCCGCGGCAACGACAAACAACTCAAAGAGGGGACTCTCTTTTATGTCGAGTCGACCGACAGCGTGAAGGTGCCGGCGTATAGCGTGCCACATCAGATCACGCCTATCACACAGCAGACGGAATCCGCTCCGCAGGGCACGAAATCGGCGCCCCTTCAGTAAGGAAGCCTTGCTGTGCCTGCGAGAAAGCTGCCTAGAAAAACATTATGCCTGCTGGCGGCGCTGATAGCCGTCGCCGCCGGCGCATACTTTTTGTGGCGCGATCTGCATCTTTCGTCGATCAAGAACGTGCCGATTCCCGACGTAGTCGTCGAAAATATCGAGCTCGAGCGCAAAATCGACGGCAAAAAGTGGAAGCTGCTGTCGCCGCGCGTCGAGCATAAGGACAACATGGTCTACGGCGATTCTATGGACGTGACGATCTCTGACCCTGCCGGCAAAGAGACGCAGATATACGCCGCCAAGGGAGTTTTTTCGCGGCATACGAACGACGTTACGCTGAGAGACGCGGTCGGCACGATGAAAGAGGCCGACGGAGCCTATGATCTGGAATCCGGCGTCGCAAAATACGATTCCAAATCCGGAATATGGTATTTCAGCGACGGCGTAACGTTCAAGCTCACTGAAAACAATATGGTGATACGCGGCAAAAGCGGCTATTATGATTCTGAAAAGAGCGTCTGCCGCATGACCGAAAGGGGGACTATAACATGGGGCACAAATACAGAAAAGCGCTGACCGCGGCTCTTGCGCTTCTTTTTTGCGCGGCGTCGCCGGTAGCTTTAGTCCCCTCTTACGCCGAAGATCTCGCGCCCGGTTCTGCCGCGGAAAAAGACGCGGGCGCGGCGGAGAAGCAGGAAATGAAATCCGGCGAGGTCACGATCGACGCCGATACGGTAAATTACAGCGAAAAAACGGGGATCGCCACCGCCGACGGAAACGTGAGAATCAGGAACAGCGAAATATACCTCACGGCGCCTTACGTTGAGTACGATTCGCAGAACAATGTCGCCGACGCCTATTCGGACCACCGCGAGAACGTCGTGATAATTTCCGGCGGCAACACATACACCGGAAAGCATCTTAAATACAATATGACGACGAAGCGCGGCGTGCTGACGCAGGCGTCGGGAAAATCCGGAGCCCTTTATATGAGCGGCGGAAACGTTAGAGTGATGCCGATAGAGGACGCGGAGAAGATGGGCATAGTGCGCAGGGCGAAGAGAAAGCGCGCGATCTCGGAGGACGTGGCCGAGTGGCGGGACGTCACCGCGACGACCTGTAACTTCCCGGAGCCGCACTACAGGCTCGTTTCCAGAAAGGTCATAATATACCCCGGTAAGAAAACCGTTTTAAAAAACCCGAAGATATATCTAGGCAAGACTCTGCTGATGACATACCCCTTCGACTACATCGTCGGAAAGAAAAACGAAGGGCTCGCGCCGATAATCCGCTACGATTCGACAAAGGGCGGTGGCTTCGGCATAAAGGGGCCGATCGATATAGGCAAGTTCGGCGAGCTCGACATAGCCGGCATATACTGGACCCAGGACATCTGGGAGGCCAAAGTGGACTACAGCTATGAGATCACCGACGGACTCACTCTCTTCGGCAGGAGCCTGCGCCTTTACAACGACGATACGGACGAAACCGTGTGGCGCCCGTCGTGGGGGCTCTCTTATGAGAAAAACGGCTGGGAAGCCGGAGTGTGGTGGGCCGAGCGCGAGATAATCGGCAACGACGACGATACCGGCTCGACCGACGACTACGACGTTTGGCGCAAGCCCGAGATATACCTGAACACGCCGTGGTTCGATGAGAACCTTACGGGCGGAAGGATCCGCCTCTTCGGCAGCTGGGGGAAGTATAAAGACGACAGCCGCTATACGAGCGACGAATTCACCGAGCGCTACGTGTACGGCGCGGCTTACAGCGGGCGCCCGAAATGGTCTCTCGGCATATTCAAACCCTTCTACGGCGCAAGATACGCGGCGTACGAGTATCCCGACGACGACGCGTCACAGAAGGTAACTAACGCCTGGTTCGGCTTCAGATACAAGCTCGGCAGCGTCTCGCTCTCAAGCGCGTACCGCAGGCGCTGGGTCGACGGAAGAAGCCCGATGAGATGGGACAGATATTACGACAACGAATATTTTATGCAGACGATATCTTTCCCGCTGCCTTTCGGGCGGTCGTGGGAAAAGTGGAGCTTCTCGATAAGTGGTCAGTACGATCTGAAGAAGGACGACATATACTCCCTGCGCTATACTCTGACCTACGACAGACATTGCATGACGTGGAGGCTCTGGTACCACGATGACAGACATGACGACGAAAAGAAAGTAGGCCTGACCTTCTTCATCGACGCCTATCCCGAATACAAAATCAATCTGGGAGGTGGGAGCAGCAATGACAGGAAGAAGAGCGGCGACTTCTAAATTTTTTGAAAAAGAGGCATAAGCAAATATGAAGATCGTTGTATTATGTGGAGGGACGAGCCCTGAGCGCGAGGTCTCTCTTAATTCCGGCAGGGCCGTCGCGGAGGCCCTTTCCCAGCGCGGCTTCGGCGTAGAGCTCTGCGACGTCTCTTCGATCAGCGCGTTTATAAAAAAATGGCCCGCACATAAAGCGGACGGGACGTTTATCGCGCTGCACGGCGGATGGGGAGAAGACGGAAGGATCCAGGCTGTATTTGACGCCTTCGGGATACGCTACACCGGCTCGGGCCCTGAGGCTTGCATGCTTTCGATGGACAAGACGGCGGCGAAATTCGCCTTCGCGGCCGCCGGCGTGCCGGTGCCGCAGGGCTTCATCGCGACGAGGGAGGACGACGGCGCAGCGCGCGCGGAAAAATTTCTCGCGGAATTCGGCGGGATAATCGTAAAGCCCAACGGCGGGGGAAGCACGGTCGGTGTGACGCGGCTTTCGGACATCTCCGATTACCGCGCGGCGCTCGAACTCGCGTGGCGGTCGGAGAAAAGAGCCCTCGTCGAGGAGTTCATCGCCGGCGAAGAGGTGACGGTGCCGGTGATGGAGGGCGCGGACGGCCGCGCGGCCGCTCTTCCTGCGATACATATAAAGCCGAAGGTCGGCTTCTACGACTACAAAAACAAATATACGCCCGGCAGCACCGAGTATATTTGTCCGTCGGATTTCCCCGAAAAAATAAATTCACAGCTCGCGGAGCTCGCCGTCAAAGCGCACAACGCGATAGGCTGCCGCTGCTACAGCAGGATAGACTTCCGTGTCTCCGAAAACGGCGCGATTTACGCCCTTGAGGCGAACACGGCTCCCGGCATGACCACGACGAGCCTCGTCCCGAAATCCGCCGAGGCGAACGGCATGTCCTTCGGAGAATTCCTCGCCGAAATAATCAAGCTCTCATTTTCGATCGACAGAAGCGAAAGATAATATTTCGCAGCGAAAAGAGGCCGCAGGGGCTTTTTTTATGGCTGGAAAAGCCGCGCCGCGTCAGCCTCTTTTCGCGGCGCGCAGCAGATCTAATACGACGACCGCCGCGCCGGCGCACAGCGAAATGTCCGCTATGTTTATCCAGAGGCCGCCCTTCAGGACTAAATGTGAAAAGGGTACGAATATCCAGTCTTTCACGCAGCCGAAGAGCAGCCTGTCCGCCGAATTGCCGAGCGCCCCGCCTATCGCGAGGCCGAGCCCGCAGGAAAAAAGCTTGTCGCTTTCGCGACGGCGCAGAAGCGCGAAGGCCGCAACGACGAGCGCGGCAGCCGCACCGGCGCTGAAGCCGGTCACAGCGGCCCCCGCGCCGGAGAAGAGGCCGAAGGAAATGCCGCCGTTGAAGTGCGCCCGGCAGCCGAAAAGCGCCAGACTGCCCTTTGAGATTCTATCGGCAAGAAAAGATAAGGCTGCGGCCGCGGCGCACAGCTGAGGGGTATTTAAACGACGGCTGATTTTCATCATCTTTCTCACTGCCTCTATCGCTTTATATTTTCTCTCCTATCGACTACGCCCTTAAGCACTTATAAACCGCCTTAAGCTATACGCGGCGGATATCGATATAAACGGTGCGGATTTTGCCGCGCCCTGCAATTTCGTGTATAGTATAGCGCATGATGAAGCAGGGAGATATTTTTCGCGTTAAGATAGATAATTTGAACGGCGAGGGAGAGGGCGTCGCTCGCATAGGCGAAGAGGGGCTCGTCCTATTCGTCCCGGGGGCGCTTGCCGGCGAAGAGGCTGAGGTGCGCCTCGTCACGAAAAAGAAAAATTACGGCGTCGCGAAGGTCGTAAAAAGATTTTGCGATTCGCCGCACCGAGTGAAGCCGCGCTGCGCCTCCTTCGGCCGCTGCGGCGGCTGCGCGCTTCAGCACCTTTCATACGGAGCCCAGCTGTCGCTGAAAAAGAAAACGCTCGCCGACGCTCTGACGAGAATCGGCGGCGAACGCGAGCCGCGCGTCTTCGACTGCGAGCCGTCGCCTTCGGAGTGGGGCTACAGGAATAAGGCCTCCCTTCCCGTGCAGAGCGCCGCAGGCGAATGTCTGCGCGCGGGCTTTTACAAGCCGCGCAGCCACGACATAGTTCCCTACCGCGGCTGCGATATAGTAGCGCCCGAGATCGACGCCAAAACCAAAGAAATACTTTCCGCGCTGCGCGGCACAAGGCTATGCGGCGTGCGTCTGAACGGGAAGAGCGCGGAGCGCGAAACGATCCGCGAAATAGTTGTGCGCCGCGCGCGCTTCACCGGAGAGACGCTCTTGGCTGTGATATGCCGCCGCGCTCCGTCGTCGGCGGAATTGAAGCTGCTGCGCGGAGCTCTGCGGGAGATAGAGGGACTTTCCGGCGCGGTATGCAATATAAACGAATCGCCGGGCAATTTCATCTGGGGAGAGAAAAGCGTGCCGCTCTTCGGGAAGGAAACGATGCGCGAAAGGCTCGGGAAATTCGTATTCACCTTCGAAGCGAGCTCCTTCTTTCAGGTGAACTCCGAGCAGGCTGCGAAGCTGTACGAATACGCGGCGTCGCTCGCGCTCGAAGATTTGCCGCGCGAAATACTCGAGCTTTACGCCGGCGTCGGCGGCATGACGGCCTTCTTAGCCGCAGGCGGCGCAAAGATAACTGCCGTGGAAAGCTGGGAGCCGGCGGCGAAGTACATCGCGTGCAACGCGGAGGCCAACGGTATAAAAAAAATCACGCCGCTCGCCGCGCGCGTCGAAGAGGCCGCGTCCGAGCTTTCCAAAAAAAACTACGGGACCGTGGTGCTCGACCCGCCGCGCGCCGGCTGCGACGAAAAAGTCGTCGCTGCGCTCTTGAAAATAGCGGCCGAAAGGATCGTCTACGTTTCCTGCAATCCCGCAACGCTGGCCAGAGACATAAAGCGCCTCGCCGAAGGCGGCTACGAACTCGTCCACGCAAAGCCCTTCGACATGTTCCCGCAGACGGGACATGTCGAGACAGTAGTTTTGATGTCAAGGGATAAGGACTAACCGCTGTAAAGAGCTTGGAGCGGGTTTACTGGTATATGATTTGAGGGAAAACGGCTTGTGTGTTCATTTTAAACTACAAAACGCCCTTATAGATCAGCCCAAAGCACCAAACCGACAGGGTGACGGTATAGGGGGCGGTTTGGGAGCCGGTTTGGCGGATAAGATTATTAGGATTAGTTGCAACAACGATGACGGCGTGCGGCGCTCGTTCGAAGCGTCGCCGCTTATCGCGAACTTTTTCTAGCACGAAGAAGCCAAAAAATCTGCGAAGAAGGGAATGAAAAGCCATGCCTGAATTGCCGGAAGTGGAAACGATAAGACGGGTTCTGGAGCCTCAACTTGTCGGGCGGAGGGTCACAAGCGTTTCCCTGCTCAATGCGCGGGTAATCGCTTACCCGGACAGGGACGACTTCATTAAGATGTTTTCCGGACAAGTCGTTCAAAAGATGAGCCGCAGGGGCAAATATTTAACAATGCGTTTTGAAAGCGGGGACCGATTGACCGTACATTTGAGGATGACCGGGCAGCTGCTCGTCACCCCGGGCGATTATGAGATGGAAAAGCATACGCATCTGATCGCAGGTTTATCGGACGGAAATCAACTTCGCTACATTGACGTGCGCAGATTCGGAAGATTCTGGTATCTGAAAAAAGACGAGGCGGACAGCGTCACCGGGCAGGAAAAGCTGGGGCTTGAGCCGGACGACGACAATCTGACAGCTCTCTATCTGAAAAGCAGGCTTTGTAAGCAGAAAAAATCGATCAAGGAGATGCTGCTCGATCAGACGTTTATAGCGGGGATCGGCAATATTTATTCGGATGAGATCCTGTACGAGGCGGGCATATACCCCGGAGCAAAGGGCGGCGAACTGAGTGATGAAGATATTGCACGTCTTGTTAAGGTAATTCCCAAAGTCATTTCGTTTGAAATCAGCGCCAATGAGACGACGGAACAGGAATATTTGGCCGATAAAGGCCAGGAATACCGCAACACGCCATATTTAAAGGCATATGGACACGCCGGTCGGCAATGCCCTGTCTGCGGAGAGATATTTAAAAAAATAAAAATTGCCGGCAGGGGCAGCTGCTACTGCCCTGGATGTCAGAGAAAAAGAAATTGATAATTGATGACGGCTTTTCAGATATTGTGAGGCGCTTGAAAGACATGCGGGGCTATGTTTGGAGGGATTCATCTCGATTAAGCGCGCCAAAAGATCACTTCCGATATGGGAAACGTTAGCCGGTGAGGGCGCCGCTTGCTAATTAGGTAAGAAACATCCTGTTACAAGGCTGAAATTTCAAGGGGGTTGCGTCAAATGATAAATTTGCTGACGGTTGAAGGCCTGATGATTCCATTTCTGGGAACAACGCTCGGGGCCTTGTGCGTCTTATTCATGAAAAATCAGCTGAAAGCAGAAGTACAGAAGGTCTTGGCAGGTTTTGCCGCAGGAGTCATGGTGGCGGCTTCCGTCTGGAGCCTGCTGATTCCGGCGATGGAAGAGTCGGCGGGAATGGGAAGACTGGCTTTCATACCTGCTGTTATGGGGTTTGGCTTAGGCATGCTTTTCCTTCTTCTTTTGGATACGGTAACGCCTCATATGCACATTGACGAATCGTTGGAAGGTCCTAAGAGCCATCTTCGTAAAACGACTATGATGGTTCTGGCGGTTACTCTCCATAATATTCCGGAAGGTATGGCAGTCGGGGTCTTATTTGTAGGCTGGTTAAACGGAGACGGACAGATCACGCAGGCTGGTGCCTTTACTCTGGCGCTCGGTATTGCCATACAGAACTTCCCGGAAGGCGCCATTGTTTCTATGCCCTTACATGCGCAGGGATTGTCAAAAGCAAAATCATTCGGATATGGGGTTCTTTCAGGACTTGTAGAGCCGATCGCGGGAATCCTGACAGTATTGCTTTCTTCTTTGATCATTCCAGTTCTGCCGTATCTGTTGAGCTTTGCGGCGGGCGCAATGATCTATGTCGTCATTGAGGAACTGGTGCCGGATATGGCATCCGGCTCCCATTCCAACTGGGGGACATTGGCGTTTATGATTGGATTTGCCTTAATGATGTCTCTGGATGTCGCATTGGGATAAGAAGCAGAATACGATATGAGTATCCCTGCCCTTAAAATCGAATCTGTCCCGTTGCAACGCGCTGTCATTTTGATGTGTCCTCAGCTCGTTGAATCTCCAAGAGCGGTTCAGCAGGTTTCTTAAAATCAGCAGTTTCCACTTGCTGCCGATCAACTGGAGCGTAGCGGCCAGCGGAGCCCAATGCCCTGAAAAAGGTATAAAATTTTGATGAAAAAAATCTGAGGAGCGTGAATCAAAATGTTCAGAAAAATGAGGCGTTTCGGGCAGCAGCTGCCCGAAGAGGAAAGCGTTCAAATATTGAAGGAGGGCTCTCACGCGGTGCTCGCGCTGCACGGCGATGACGATTACCCTTACGCTGTGCCTGTAAGCTATGCGTACGAGGATGGGAAAATATATTTTCACGGCGCGAAAGCCGGGCATAAGGTTGACGCGATAAACAAGGACGAAAAAGTCTCGCTGTGCGTAGTCGCGGCAGACGACGTCGTAGCGAGCGAGGCCACGACGTATTTCAAAAGCGTGATCGCCTTCGGCAGGGTAAGGCAGCTCACAGAGGAAAGCGAGATAAGGGCCGCCGCCGTCAAGCTAGGCGAAAAATACAGCTATGACTACAGGGAAAAGTATATGGGGGATATCGACAGGCAGATAGGCGCCCTCGCGTGCTTTGAAATATCGATAGAGCACTTGACGGGCAAGGAGGCCGTAGAGCTCACGGCAAAAAGACGGTAATGCAAAACGCCGCTGCGCCCGGCATCCGCGTACCAGCGCGCTGTGACACCGGGCCGCGGCTTTCGTCAGTTTACAGCTGCTTCTTGTTATCGGAACCCGGGGTAGTAAAGAGAGGAACGAAGGCGACGTGATGAATCAGTGCCGCAAATGCGACCACAGAAACTGAAGGGAAGCGCCCTCCGGCGAAATTCTGACGCTACGACTTTTATATGAAGAAATTAACCGACAGGCCGGTAGCAAGGGCAAAAATCATGACAAAAACAAGATAGAGGATGAAGCGCTTTGCGCCCATCGCAATTTTCAGCGCGCCGAGGTTGGTGATTTTTGTCGCCGGTCCGGCTATCATGAACGCGGAAGCGGAACCGAGACTCATGCCGTCGGCGAGGCACGCCTGCAGGAGGGGAATCGTCCCACCGCCGCACGCGTAGAGCGGCACCCCTGCCGTCGCTGCGGTCAGAACGCCGAAGGCTTCGTTCCCTCCAAAAGTTTTTGTCACCAAATCGGCTGGCACGTACCTCTGAAACAGCGCGGAAAGAGCGACGCCCGCCAGAAAGTACGGGCCTGTCGCGACGGTGTTCCGCCATACGTTTTTCAGATAGCGCGCCGGCAAATTCGGGTCTGTGTCGCGGCTGCCCGGATCTTCGAAGCCCTTAAAGCTGAAAAAAGATTTTTCGTGACAGAAGCAGTGTATCAGTAAAGCGGCGGCGGCTCCGCAGAGGAAGCAGGAGGCGACACGCACCGCGAGCGCCGTCGCCCCTAAAGCTGCGCTGTAAAGAATCAGCTGCGGATTCAGCAGAGCCGACGACATCATAAACGCCGCAAGCCAGTCGTCCCTTACGCCGCTTTTTGAAAAGGAGGCGGCAATCGGAATCGTCCCGTACATACAGAGCGGCGAAGCGATGCCCAGCGCGGAAGCCGCGAAGATCCCCAAAGCGCCGGGCCTCTTTTCGCCGAGGACGCGGAAGGCGCCGTGTATGCGCTCCTTGAGAAAGACGGAGACGGTGGAGCCCAGCAGCATTCCCCAGAGCCAGTAAAAGAATATCTGACGGAATTGCACGTCGAAGTAATACCAGAGATAAACCGCTTCCCGCTTTATGATTTCATCCATCGATATTTTTCAGCTTATATTTGCGGCTGCCGAGCCCGATTTTTTCCGCCTGCTCCAGAGTATGGGGCCCGTTTCTCGATTCTATGCGCTCGATAAGAGTTTTGCCGTCTTTGGCTGCGTAAACGAGATCGACGCAGGCCTGGTCCAGAGCGACCGGGTCATGGGAAGCGAGGATGCCTATGTCGTGCATGTCGGGCTCGGCCGGATTGCCGTCGCAGTCACAGTCCACCGACAGACGATTCATAACGTTGACGTAAACGATCCGTTCTCCCTTTCCGAGGTAGTCGGAGACAGATTTGCCCGCCTCCGCCATTGATTCGAGGAAGGCGTCCTGCTCGCCGCCCCACGGGTTTGTTTTGTTTTTGCCGCCGCTGTGTATCCAGCTCTTGCCCGCGCTTGATGCGAGCCCGATGGATATATTTTTTATCGCTCCGCCGAAGCCGGCCATAGCGTGCCCCTTGAAATGAGAAAGTATCAGGTAGCAATCGTAATCCGCGAACGCGGCGCCTACGTAGTTTTCTTTAAGGCGGCTCCCTCCTGCGACGGGCAGAGCCATAGAACCCTTCTCGTCAAGAATCTGAAATTTCGCGATTTTGGTAAATCCGTGATCCTCGGCGACCTGATAGTGCATCGCCGTTGCCGCGCGCGAACCGCCGTAGGCGGTGTTGCATTCCACTATCGTCCCGCTAACGCGCCGCACGAGATCCTTAATCAACTCGGGGCGGAGGTAGTTGCTTGCCGGAGGCTCGCCTGTGCTGAGCTTTACGGCGACTTTTCCCTTCGGCTGCCATTCCAGAGCCCTGTAGACCGCCGTCAGTCCTTCGGGGCTGATGTCTTTGGTCATATACACTACTTTTTGTGATGCGGCGGCTTGGCTGTTCGAAGTTGTGGGCGATTCTTTTACGCCCGTCTCCGCCGGCTGCGGAGTTATTATCCCGCAGCCGGCGAAGAGGCACAGGGCGAACAACAGCCCCATGAGAAGCGCGGTCGATTTTTTTATTTTCATTTCTTATCCCTCCAGTCTTTAGCTTTTTGTTTTACCCGACGGAGTCTGCGCCGAGTTGCGATGAAGCCGTGCGGCTTACCGGAATATGGCATCGATAGGAGAACGCCCAGGGACAGGAGAGAACGCCCCGCGCGACATTTTATCTGCCGAGCGGACTTTGTGATCGGCGAAAGGCAGCGACGCAGGAAGATAGAATATACAGCCGGGTTTTTTCACTTTTGATGTCTCCGCCGCGATTGTTTTTCACATGCTTTGCGCAATAAGCGAGCTAAAGGCATTCTATCGAAATCTTTTCGTGCACAATCCCATACGCAATACAGGGAAAACCGTTTCTTTGCCTTCTATGCGTATCTGCCTCTGTCCGTTCCCTGTCGACGCGATCTTTTGCCGAATATTATAAAAAAATCGCCTTGAAACATCAATAAGCCTTTCGCGGCAAATTTTTCTCAATGAAAAGATGTCAATTGAAAAGGACGGCGGCGGGAAAAAATGATAATATTATTTATTAAGCGGCGGAAAAAATAAAATGGATACTCGACCGCCGTATTTGCAGCGGCCTAACGGCCTAAAAACAGACGCCTGGAAGGAGAGTTCAATGGAAGGATTCGTTGCTCTGATAATGGAAAACCCTGTGATCTTTTGGCTCATCGTCGCGGTCGCCTCAGGAGTTGTCGAAGCCTTGACGGCAGGGCTCGTTTCGATATGGTTTTCCGCCGGGGCTCTGATCGCGATGCTGCCGGCGGCGCTCGGCGCATCTTTCAATTTCCAGATCGCCGTCTTCATCGCAGCGAGCGCCGCGGCTTTGTTCTTTACGCGTCCCTTCCTTAAAAGAGTCCTGCGCGTGAAAAAGACGCCTACGAACGCCGATCAGGTGATAGGTATGCGGGGTGTCGTCGTCTCGCCCGTAGACAATATAAGGGGCGGAGGGCGCGTGCTCGCGAACGGCCTCGAATGGGAGGCTCGCACGCTGAGCGGCACAAGGCTCGAAGAAGGGGAGGTCGTCGTAGTGAAGGAACTTCGCGGCGTGACCCTTTTCGTTGAGAAAATATAAAATACTCTTTCCGCGGAGGTAGGAAAATTTATGGAAATATTCTCGACAGCAGTTCTGATATTCGTCGCAGCTATACTGATAGCGGCCGTGGCCGCGAACGTGCGCATAGTGCCGCAGGGAAACGTCTACGTGATCGAACGTCTCGGCACGTACCTCTGCACATGGGGCGCGGGGCTTCACGTAAAACTTCCGTTTGTGGACAGGATAGCAAACAACGTATCCGTCAAGGAGCAGGTCGTTGACTTCGTGCCGCAGTCCGTGATAACCAAGGACAACGTCACGATGCAGATAGACACCGTCGTTTTCTTCCAGGTTACGGATGCAAAGATGCTCACCTACGGCGTCGAAAGCCCTCTCGCCGCAATAGAGAATCTAACGGCGACTACGTTGAGGAACATCATCGGCTCTATGGAGTTGGACCACACATTGACGTCGCGCGATTACATAAACTCGACGATAACCGAGACGCTTGACAAGGCCACCGACAAATGGGGCATCAAGGTCAATCGCGTCGAGGTCAAGAATATAGTTCCGCCTAAGGAGATAATGGCCGCGATGGAGCGCCAGATGAAGGCCGAACGCGAAAAGCGCGAATCTATACTGTTGGCCGAGGGCGAAAAACAGAGCAAGATACTCATAGCGGAAGGAGAAAAAGAATCGGCGATACTACGCGCCGACGCGGTAAAGGAGCAGAAAATCCGCGAAGCCGCCGGCGAGGCCGAAGCCGTAAGGGTCGTACAGCAGGCCGTCGCGGACGGCATCAGGATGCTGAACGAAGCCGCGCCGACGAAAGAAATAATCGCGTTAAAGAGCCTCGAAGCATTCGGCAGAGCCGCCGACGGCAGGGCGACGAAGATAATCATCCCATCCGAAATACAGGGCATAGCCGCTCTGGCCTATTCGTTGAAAGAGCTGATGAGGGACGACGCGTCGGTGAAAAGGGAGGCGGCTGAAAAATAATTGAGGGAAGCCGGCGCAGAAAGCGTAACGCTTTTCTGTCCGTTGGGGGTAAGGAGGCAGAGCATGATCTATTTTATAAACGGAAGCCCGAGGACGAACGGGAACACCGCGGTGCTGCTCGATAAAGCTATGGAAGGCGCTAAAGCGGCCGGTGTTGAAACGGAGAGAATCGACCTGTATAAATTAGATTACAAAGGCTGCGCAAGCTGCTTCGCGTGCAAGCTGAAGGGGGGCGGATCCAAGGGGCGCTGCGTCCAGAAGGACGGGCTGAGCCCGCTGCTCGAAGCGCTTCGCGACGCTGGCGCCGTTGTGATAGGCTCGCCGGTATATTTTTTCAACATAACCGGAGCTACGCAGTCATTCCTTGAAAGATTTTTCTATCCTTACGGATTATATACGGAAGAAACGACTTGCTTCCCGCGTAGGATACCGTCCGCCTTCATCTACACGATGAACATGAAAGAGGATGCGGCGCATGAGGCCGGCGTAATTGCAAACCTGCGCCCGGGTCAGATATTTGCAGCGCGCTTGCTCGGAGAAGAGTCGGAAGCGCTCTTTTCCTTCGATACGAAGCAGTTCGACGATTACGGTAGATATGAAGCGTCAAAATTTTCTGAAAAAGAGAAGATCGAGCGCCTCAGACTGCAATTTCCTTTGGACTGTCGCGCCGCGTTCGAGATGGGAAAGAGAATCGCGGAAAGATCCGGCGTAAAATAGCGCCCCTCTCGGCTATATCGCTTCCGCGTTATGCCCGCCTTGTCGCGCCGTGTCTTTGTTCGTATATGCATCCCGGCATCCCGGCTTATAAAAACGCTGCCACAGTGAAACGTCGGTATGGACAACATGCAAAAGTCGTTATAAAATCTTCGAAGTGCGGCCATGACATATGACGCCGTATGTGATAAGTGGGGAGGAATAACTATGAAAAAAACAGCTGTGCTTCTGCTTGCCGCGCTCGCGCTTTTGGTATTCGGGGCAGCCGCATATGCAGCGGAGGATACGGTAGGCTACGTAGATGACATGGCAGTTCTGCGCCAGTTCTCGAAATTCCAGCAGGCTCAGAAACAGCTTGAAGAGCTGGATAAGAAAAAATCAAACGCAGCCAAAGCCGAGTTCGACAAAGAGAAGGACGAGGCGAACAAGAGAAATATAATCGAAAAGCTTCAGCTGGAGATGAGAGAAGAAGAAGCGAAGCTCATGAACCCCGTGCTCAGGGAAGTGAACGACACGGTCGCAAAAGTTGCAAAACAGAAGGGCGTTACGATTGTCGTCAATAAAGTCCTCGTATATTACGGCGGCGTCGACCTTACTCAGGACGTCGTAAACGCGCTGAAGACAAAATAAGCCGCGCAAACGCGCAAAAAAAAAAGTGAAAGGTATTCCCCGAGCGAGCCCTTCGAAACGCTTGGGGAATTTTTTATGCTTGGCTGCGCCGCGGAATTTTAGCAGTGTAATCCGGAGGCGAAACGTTTAATTTCTATGCGAGCGTTTCCAAGATTTTACAGAAACAGCAAAAACAACCATAACCACCGACGAAACCGGGGGGGCTGATTCAGACAAAAAAGCGGAAATCCAACCTATCACTGGATTCCCGCCAACTTTTGGATTTATAAAAATCCTAAAGATTATCAAATGGAGCCAGCGTCCAGATTCGAACTGGAGACCTGCGCATTACGAGTGCGCTGCTCTACCTGCTGAGCCACGCTGGCCTCTTTTGGAGCGGACAACGGGATTCGAACCCGCGACCCTTAGCTTGGGAAGCTAATGCTCTACCAGCTGAGCTATATCCGCATAACCAACAGCGGATATATTACCATACTTTTTTAAAATCTTCCAGTCTTATTTTATTCGAAGTTGGCAATTTGGCGTTTGCAATCATTCTGCATTATTGATGGCGCTGAACAAGCCATCTATAGCGATTTTGAGGCAGTTGGACGTGCAGGCGCTGCGTCGTCTACCCAGTTCATGATTTGACGCGAATGTTAAAGCGCCGCGGCGGCCTGCCGAGACGGCATAAAAAATCGCCCTCGCGCACTATTACGACAGGAGCGACAATGTTGTCAAAAATGGCGGAGAAGGTGGGATTTGAACCCACGTAACGGCTCATCACCGCTAAGACGATTTCGAGTCGCCCGCCTTCGACCACTCGGCCACCTCTCCGCGCAAGGGCAACTCAGATATTATACACGATTTGCCGAACTTTTCAATCCAAAATACACGGCCTGGCCTGGGCAATCGTTTACGAAAAAGATTGCGTGCAAATCGCCTTGTAAGGCGGTAGAATAAAAACAAAACCGAGAACGCCGACAGGAAGCAACAGTATGAAACATGCCAGACATAGCCTTACGCGATGATGACTGCCGTGCGAGAGCGAAGAACGCAGCCGAAGTGATGAATATTCTGCGGGAAACAGGCCTTACAGATACCAAAGACCTGCGGCACATGCAAATGTGGTATGAGGAGCAAGCGTAAGCTCTGCGGACTTGACATTCCTACGGCTCTGCAGGCCTTGGGACTGGCACTTACCGGCGCACTTATTTCGTAAGCGGATTGCCCTGTAAAAGCCTTCCGTCGTTTTGCATCGGGGCTTTTTTGTGGATATAATAGGAATGGACGAACTTGAATTTTGTGGGAGAAAACTATGGACATAAAAGGCTTTTGGAAAGATGTTCTTTCGCAGAATAGAGCTGAAATGCCAAAATATTTTCGTGATGATGCCGTTATTCGTTGGCATTGTTCTAATGAGCAATTTGAAGTTGCGGAATATATTCGGGCAAACTGCGATTATCCAGGTAAATGGGATGGGGAAATTGAACGTATTGAGGAAATTGGTAATTCTATAATTTCAGTTGTTCACGTTTTTTCAGCGGATAGAGCTACTTCATTTCATGTGGTGAGCTTTATAAAATTCAATGAAGATTTGATTGTGGAAATGGACGAATATTGGTCTGATGATGGAAAAGTGCCTGAATGGCGACGAGAAATGGGGATAGGAAAGCCGATTCGTTAAAGGGAGGGGTTTCGGAAGATTCTCAAAGATGCCAATAGATATGCCCAAAAAGCTTAGCAATTCACCGCTCAACTCTGTGGAGAGGAGCTACAGCTTGCCGTTACTACTCAGAGGATGAAATTTTATTATTGTCGAAGGAGGAGCACACATGGCAGAATTTGATTGTGTTAAAATGCGCAATCAGCTCAGAGCCGAGAAGGTTATAAAAGAGCTGAAGGGCAGAAATATGACCGGCTATTACGCCGACAGCAGAGAAGAGGCTCTCCGCATGGCGCTCGAAATTATCCCGAAGGGGGCTTCCGTCAGCTGGGGCGGGACGATTTCGATCGAACAGATCGGGCTGAAGGACGCGCTAAGGAAGGGCGGATATAAATTATACGCAGTCGACGATATTAAAGACCCGGAGGAGAGGCGGCGCGCTGAAACGCTGGCCTTTAACGCCGATTATTTCCTCACAAGCTGCAACGCGGTCAGCGAGGATGGCATACTTGTAAACATAGACGGCAGATCGAACCGCGTGTCGAGTATCGCCTACGGCCCGAAGCACGTACTGATGATCGTCGGAATGAATAAGATAGCGCGCGACCTGGACGCAGCGCTGTCCCGAGCAAAAAACGAGGCGGCCCCGCTCAACGCCGTGCGCCTTTCCGCAGACACGCCGTGCGCGAAGACCGGCGTATGCTTCGACTGCAAAGCTCCGGGTACGATATGCTGTCAGTATCTTGTAACGCGCTATTCGCGCCAGACTGGAAGGATGATTCTGATTCTGGTGAACGACTATTTGGGGTTATAAGCCACGCCGTTCGACAAAAAATTTCGCACGGAAATAATTATTGTCGTGGACAATGCGTCGTCATCGTCCGCGCTGATTTTATCGGAGACGCCCGGTGTTGCGGCCGCGCGCTTCAGCTCTCGCAGAAGCGCGGCTTCACTCTTCTGCCCTCGATTTCCAGTATCCCCTCTTCTGCCATCTTCGTAAATTCTCTGGAGAGCGCGCTGCGGTTCACGCAGAGAAATTCTGCGAGCGCGGTCTTCGTGAATGGGAGCGTGACATATCCGTCGGAGCGTTTGGGCAGCGATGATAGATACATGAGTATGCGGTCTCTTACGCCCTTTTGAGCGAGAATGTGTAGCCTGCTGTTAAGAAAAACATTTTTCCCCGCAAGCAGCCGGGCGAGGTTGACGGTGAGCGTATGTCCGTATTCGAAGCCGTCGCTTGCGCGGCTCAGCGGAGATAGATCCAACAGCAGCATGAGGCTTTCTTCGACCGCCGTTAATTGGACGGGGCTGTTCGCGTTCCTAAGGAACGCGAGGGCCTCTCCCATTAGGCTTCCGGGAAGAAAGCGGTTTATGTTTATCTGATTGTAAGCCCGATTAAAAAAAGAAAGTTCGACCTCGCCGCGCAGCAGATAATAGGCGTAGGGGAAATCGTCGCCGAGCACCCGAATGATCTCGCCTTTCCCGTAGGGCCGGAGTTTTGCCTGCAAAGAGCGCAGCGTTTCCGGATAAAGCTCTTCCGGTATGCCAGTGAATAGGCGGCATTTTCTAATTACTCCAATATACTGGCCCAACGCTTCCTGTATATCCATTGTTACGCTCCTACGAAACGATAAAACTTAACGCACAGCCCCGATATTGCATCCACGCCCTCAATTTTATCATGACTGTTGTCAAAGTAACAGAATTATTATGCGCGAAGCGTTAAAATAATGCTTACGGAGGCGCAACGTAAAATTTATAATGTCGATAAACGACGGAAAGAGAAGGTGAATAAATGAAAAGGCTTGTAAAGGGCAATGTGAGCTGGGTGGGCTATATCGACTGGGAACTGGAGAGCTTCCACGGGGACGATTATTCCATTATGAACGGCTCCAGCCAGAACGCGTATTTGATAGAGGAAGAAAAGACGGTCTTGATCGATACGGTATGGAAGCCGCACCGTTTTGATTTTGTCGAGAGCCTTAAAAAAGCAGTCGAACTGAAGAAGATCGATTTTGTCGTGGCCAATCACGGGGAATGCGATCATTCGGGCGCGCTGACGGCTCTAATGGACGAAATTCCCTCTGTGCCGATTTACTGTACGGCTAACGCTGTAAAGAGCATCGAAGGGCAGTATGGGAAACGCGGCTGGAACTTTCACATTGTAAAGACGGGGGATTCGCTTGACATCGGGAACGGTAAAAAGCTTATTTTCGTCGAGATGCGGATGCTGCATTGGCCGGATTCCATGGCGACGTTTATGACCGGCGACAACATACTCTTCTCCAACGACGCCTTCGGCCAGCATTACGCAGTGGGGGAACTCTTCAACGATAAGGCGGATCAGTGTCTGCTGAATAAAGAAGCGATGAAGTATTTTGCCAATATATTGAATCCCTTTGCTCCGATTCTCGTGAAAAAACTGGATGAGATCGGCAAGCTGAAACTTCCGATCGAGATGATCGCGCCCTCTCACGGCGCTATCTGGAGGAAGGACCCTTTGCAGATCGTCGACAAGTACGCCGCATGGGCGAACGCTTATCAGGAAGAGCAGGTGACCGTAGTCTACGATACGATGTGGGAGGGAACGGCAAAGATCGCGCATAAAATTGCCGAAGGAATAAACATGCAGAGCCCGGAGACTGTCGTTAAGCTGTTCAACGTCGCGAAGTCCGATAAAAATGAAGTAATGACTGAGGTATTCAAATCGAAAGCGATTGCGGTCGGCTCCCCTACGGTATCGAGCAGTATCCTATCGGGCATCGCCGGGTGGCTGGAGTTTCTGAGGCAGCTGAAGTTCAAGAATAAAAAGGCGGCCGCCTTCGGCTGCTACGGCTGGAGCGGAGAATCCGTCAAGGTGCTGCAAGAGCGCCTGCGCGACGCCGGCTTCGAGGTGATCGAAGAAAACGTGCGTTCTCTCTGGAATCCGGAAGAAAGCGATTTTGCCAAGATTCCGGAACTGGCTGCGAAACTCCTCGCGAAATAAAGAAGGAGAGATCTCACGATAATATAGTTCGCAGAGCCGAAGCGCATCAAGAGGGGCCGGCCGCCGGTCGGTCCCCTCATAGGAGCTCCTCTGTACAGATGTGTTGTATGTCGCAAAAGCTGCAAATTATGGAGATAAAAACGCTGTCGTCATGAGGGTAAAGGGGGAAGCGGATGAACGAAGTCGCGGGAAAGATTTTTTCAATAGCGAAAGAAAACGCGTCCGTACCAGGCTGCACGATTTCGAAGGCCGTGAGCGACGCGAATGGAAATTACGTGATGCACTTCTCGTTGGCGGAAGGGACCAACATCAGCGCGGAATTATACTCCTATCGCAAGCTCTGGATCGTGCACGAAGGGGAACTTCGCGTTACGGGAAAAGGCGGCGCGGCGGCGTTGAAAGAAGGAGAAGCCTTTATCACGCCGGCCGGCGTAGCGGTAGGCTCCGCCTCTGACGGAGGTTGCGTCTATACGGAAATTACATTGAAGGAGGAATCCGCGATGAACGAAATTTTAAAGGACAAGAAAGTTTTTGCGCTGAAAGATTTGATCCCATACGCCGAAGACAGGGTCATAAACATGGACCTGATCGACGAGGAAAAGCTGAAATTCGTCGTTATGAGCTTTACGGCTGGCACCGGGCTCCCGGAGCACGCGGCTACTGGCGACGCTCTGGTCTTCGCACTGGAGGGAGAGGCTACGATTCGCTATGAAGGAGGAGATTACCGCATCCGCGCCGGCGAAAACTTTAAGTTTGCGAAGGGCGGAGCCCATTCAATTGCCGCGGATCAGAACTTCAAAATGGCGCTTCTGCTGATATTGGAATAGCAGAGGAAATTCCTAAACGGCCGCCGCCGCAGGTGTGCCCTCTGCGGTCGTCGGTGCCCGTCTTGTTCCAGCGCTGCCGCAGAGGTGGATATTCTGCACATTACACCTCAAGGCCGCGCGCGTCTTTTAAGAAATCTTCGACGCTCATGATAGCGGGCCTTTTTCTGTCCTGCCTTCCCGAAACACATCGCATAGCGAGGGGCGCGTCTATGCCTGCCGGCAGGTCAGGGTCAGACGGGGCCCGCTGTCCGATGATGCAAACAATGGTTCAACATCGAGATCACGGTAGGTCTGCCCTTGTATTTTTCAGGACTTAGCTCTGGATTTGAGCCTTTCCGTGGTCGATAAAGTATTCGATGCATCCAGCTCCCGGCGGCTGATGTTATAGTATAGCAAGTCCTTTTCCTCCATCTTTTTCTTGATGTAGGAAGGTAAATAAGCGCGGTAAATTCTACAATCAGCTTGCCTTCCGGATAATTCTCGGAAGAAGTTAAAGGCCTTCTGAAATCCGGGCGGTCTTTCAGCTCTCCGAAGGCCTCTTCATCGACATCTATTGTACGATACAAGCGGAGCGCTATAATCGGCTCTGTTACGCCTCCGTACTGCCTTCCCATGTGCCGACGCGGCGCTTTGCGGCTTCTTCGTCGAACCAGTGCGTCGTCACCGTCTTCGCGCGCGTAAAGAAGCGCACGCCGTCGCGACCGAGCACGTGTAAGTCGCCGAAGAAGGAAGCTTTGTTGCCGGAGAAGGGGAAGTAGGCGGTCGGCACGGGAATGCCGACGTTGACTCCGACCATTCCGCCGTCCGTCTCCATCACGAAGCGGCGCGAGCAGTAGCCGTTCTGCGTGAATATGCAGGAGCCGTTGGCGAAGGGGTTCGCGTTCATCACGCGGATGCCCTCTTCGTAATCCTTGACGCGCTTTACCGTCGTCACGGGGCCGAATATCTCGCAGTCGCCGACGCTCATGCCGGGCTCGACGTGGTCGAGTATCGTCGGCCCTACGAAGAAGCCCTTCTCGTATCCCGGCACGACGACGCCGCGTCCGTCGAGAACCAGCTCCGCGCCTTCGTCGACACCGCGCCTCACCCAGTCGCAGACCTTCTGTTTATGCGCTGCGGAGACGACTGGGCCGAGCTGAGTATTTTCGTCGTAAGCGCAGCCGACTCTGAGAGCCTGAGCCTTTTCCTTCAGCAGCGCGACGAAGCGGTCAGCTATGCTTTCCTGCACGCATACGACCGGCAGCGCCATGCATCTCATTCCCGCGCAGCCGTAGGTCGAGTTGATTATCGCGTTGGTCGCGGCTTCGAGGTCCGCGTCCGCGAGCAGCAGCGCGTGGTTCTTCGCCTCACACTGAGCCTGAACGCGCTTGCCGTGAGCGGCGGCTGTGGAGTAGACGCTCTTGCCGATTCCGGTCGTGCCGACGAAGGTCACGGCCTTGACGCGCGGGTCGGTTAGGAGCATCCCAGCTTCGCTGCGGCCGCAGGTGACGAGGTTCACGACGCCCGAGGGAAAGCCGCCTTCTTCGTAGAAGAGCTCAAGTATGCGTATCGAGGTCAGAGGCGTGCTGCTGTTCGCCTTAAGCACGACGGTGTTGCCGCAGGCTATCGCAAGAGGCACCATCCACCCCCACGGAATCATCGCGGGAAAGTTCATCGGCACGATGCCGGCTGTGACGCCGAGCGGCATCCTGTAGGTCGACGTGTCGTAGCCGGACGTCACCTGCAGCGCGCACTCTCCTTCAATCAGCGAGGGCAGGGCACAGGCGAGCTCCGTCGGCTCTATCGCCTTCTGCACGTTGCCGCGCGCCTCGCCGAGAGTCTTGCCGAGCTCTTTCGAGCATAGAAGCGAAAGCTCCTCCTTGTGAGCGATGAGGATGTCGCGCCATTTGAACATGAACTGGGTGCGCTTAGCGAGCGAAAGGTGCGACCATTCCGAGAAGGCCTTCTGAGCCGACGTGATCGCCGCGTCGACTTCGTCAGGCGTGCAGCAGGGGACCTCGGCGATGAGCTCTCCGCTGCTGGAATCCGTCACCGGCATGTAGCGGTCGGCCTTTGATTCGATCCATCTGCCGTCGGCGCAATATTTTTTTCTCTCGACTGTGCTCATAATGAGTTCTCCTTTCGCGTTCCGCCGCGAACGCAGGCATTTTTATTTTTTATCCGCGGCGGTTATAGGATAGCATAATTGCGCGGCGTGCGGCACGATAAAGCGGAGCAATTATTTACGCGCTCACGGCCCGCGGATTACGGTAGCAGACGGTGCAAGCCTGAGAATCTGGCGCAGAACATGCAAGAAAGGTCCCGGCCGTCGGGTCGTCTAAATGAAAACAAGCTGCTCTTGTTTTTACATACTGACATAGAACTATTCGTGTCGTCTGTTATACAAACTGAAATTCCAGAGCGCATTCCACGCTAACGGTGACTTTGTCACTGAGAAAAGTCTTTGCAGATTTTAAACTCCAAATTAAACAAACGGTTTTTCATCTGTAAAGGAGGAGCAAAAGCATGTCTGAGAAGAAAAGAGCAACGCGCTCGGCAAAACTCTTAATCGTCGGCGGCGGCCCCGGCGGCAGAGTATCCTACATCATGGCTCGCCGCTTCGGCGTGGAACCGGCGGTGATGGTGCTGAACGAAGAGCCGACGGTCATCTGCAGCCTTCCCTATGGAGTGGGGCGCCGTCTGATCCCCGACGGTCCCGGAGCGACGGTCGTAGATCTGTCCAAAGAGAAACGTCTGCCGCCCGACATGGCAAAAGACGTGGTCTTCGGCACCGTGACGGCGATCAACAGCGCATCGAAGAGCGCGATTGTCGAAGGTACGAACGGAGAGACGGAGATCGTTTACGAAAATCTGATCCTCGCGCCCGGCGCCGTCCCATGGCTACCGCCGGCGGATGGCATCCTTAAGGACAAAGGCGCCGAAACAGGACTGGTTGTCGCTGTGAGCGATCAGCTCGTGAATCGCTCGCGTCTGGCAGAAGGCGTCTACGTCCTCAGAGGCGCCGAAGATGCCCGCGCTCTCGACGAACTGGCCGCCTGCGCCAAGAAAGTAGCCGTAGTCGGCACGGGAGCCGTCGGGCTGGAGATCGTCGAAGCCCTCTCCGACCGCGGAGCGGCGGTCGTTGCCATAGAGGCGCTTAAACATGCCGTTTCGGCGCTCGACGCCGACATGGCCGCGGCAGTGGAGAGGCGCATGCACGAACGTGGCGTGGAGCTGCGGCTTGCGGACGCAGTAAAAAGCTGGGCTCCCGGCAAGCTGACGTTGCAAAGCGGCGCTCTCGCCGTCGACGCGGTCGTATTCGCTTCGGGCGTGCGCCCGCGACTCGATCTGGCGCGCGCCATGGGGCTCAAAATCGAGCGTGGCCTCGTCGTCGATGCCGCGCAGAAGACGTCGTTGCCCTCGGTCTGGGCTGTCGGCGACGCTGTACAGATCGCAGACGCAGCTTCCGGTCGTCCCGTCCTGCCGTTGATCGGCACGCTGGCGATGCGCCAGGCTATGACTGCGGTCATGGATATAGCCGGCCTTCCTGCGCAGCTTCCGCCGGCGACACTTTGGGGCGTAAGCGAGATATTCGGCCTCCACTGGGGCTCCGTGGGTTGGGGCGAGGAAGCAGCTCGGCGCGCCGGATTCAGAGTGACCTCGCTCTCGCTGCCGGTGCGCAGCCGCGATCCCTTCATGCCATCCGGCAAAGACGCTCTTTGGAAGGTCGTCCTATCCACTGGCGAAGACGAAGGATTTAAATCCGGACAAATTCTGGGATTCCAACTCGTCTCCGACGGAGATAATCCAGCGCATCTCGCCGAACGTTTCGTGGACATGATAGCGCGCCGCGAAACCGTGCAGGAGCTCTTCGGACACTATTTCATCCATTCCCCCGCTCACAACTCAGTGGACGATCCCTTCCTGGCCCTTATCGCCCTTGCGATGGGGAAACGGCCCCGCTGACGGCGCAGGGACTTCTGATATCCTCTTAGGTTGTGGGGTGAGGCAGACGGGGTTCGCCTGCTTCGCCCCGCGTCTGTCTTTACGCGCTGCGGATGCGTAAAAAAGCAGTGAGGGACAGTCGTTGCAATTTTATTCGAACAAATACAATCAAATCAACGGGCGACATTTTTAGATCTCTAAGACCGGCGCCCTCCCTATGCGTAACTGCTTTTCAGATCATGGCTGTTCTTTTTTCAGATAGTCCCTGTACATATGTGTGATCGGACGAAAACGCCGCGCTTCGCAGGGGTCATTTGAAGCGCGGCGGCAAAATAATTCACATTTTTACCGTCAGTTATTTTTCAATTCGTTCAAGACTTTCCCTATATCCGCGTTCAGGCGTATGCCGCGCGATTCTATTTCGCGCGGAATGAACGCTTCGCCGGAATTTACGCAGGCGTAGACGGCGTTCGAATTTTTCGCAGTCATCTGCCAGAAGGGATATTTGATAATTAGCGGCGTGTTTGATCCTACGCCGAGCTCGAGAAGGAGCAGATGCGTATCCTCATGGCTTGCGAGAAAGGCGGCGTAGCGTTCGGCCGCGTCATACCAGCCTTCGTCCTGCACAAATTTGTCGTCGCTGCGCAGGTTCATCGTCATGAGAGCTCCGCAGAGAGGACAGAGGGGGAGCAACTTCGGAGGAATCTTCATATTTTTCTGCTCAGCGGCCATCCTGCGGACGGCTTTCTCGTTGTCGTAGGTTCTCTGATGACACGGCTCGGAACACTGCCACAGGCCGTAATCACCCTGAGTGTAAAAGAGGCGCTTTCTATCAAAGCCGGCAAGCTGGAACTGATGATCGACGTTCGTCGTGAGCACGAAGTAATCCTTATCGCGGAGAAGTTCGAACAGATCGGAATAAGTTTTTCCGACTCCGGCCTCGTAGCGGTTCAAGAGGATGTGCCTCGACCACCACGCCCAATATTCCTCCGGCGTCTCATAACGATAGAAGCCGCCGGAGTACATGTCCGTTATGCCGTATTTTTTATGAAAATCGGCGAAATTCTTTTCGAAGCGTTCGCCGTCGTACGTCATGCCGGCGGCTGCGGACATGCCGGCACCCGCACCTACGAGCAGCGCGTCTGAGGTTTCGATTTCCCTTTTCAGCAGCCTTATAGCTTCCGTGTAGGCCATGCGTGAGCTCACCGTCCGTTCAGCAGTTTGTCGTAAATATCAAGGTCGCTCTCTTTGAATACGTTGAAGACGACCCGCCTTATCGTGTCGTTTGTTTTTAGAAAATCCGATACGGAGCGCAGCGCCGTTTCGGCCGCTTTGTCGGCGGGGAAGCGGAAGACCCCGGTGGATATGCAGCAGAAGGCGATCGATTCGCAGCCGTTGGCGGCGGCTAGTTCGAGCGACGAACGGTAACAGTCCGCCAGAAGTTCGCAGTCACGGCGGCGCAGAGGGCCGCTCACTATCGGGCCGACGGTGTGGATCACGTATTTTGCCGGAAGGTTGTAGCCCGGAGTGATCTTTGCCTTTCCGCTCTCCTCTTCATGTCCCTGAGCTTCCATTATCTCGCCGCATTTGATTCGCAGTTCGACGCCGCTCATCGTGTGTATTATGTTGTCGACACAGCCGTGCAGCGGTATCCAGCAGCCGAGCAGCTCGCTGTTTGCGGCGTTCACGATCGCGTCCGCTTTTAATGTCGTTATGTCTCCGCGCCAGAGGCAGAGGCGCCCGCCCATAAGAGAGGGCTTCAGAGCCCTGCAGTCTGTAATGCCCTTCTCCTTCGTCATCTCCGTCAGGAATTCGTCCTGAATCTCAAGAAATTCCCTTGACGCGGGACGCGCCGGCCTGACGTTGAAGAGGCTCCTCAGAAGCAGCCACTGCCCGTCGGCGTCTTCGGGAATCTTATGAGCCGCACAGCGCGGCATTTCCCTCTGCAGCTCCTTTATCAGCCAGATTCTTTTTTCGTCCTGCGTCATTTTATCCCTCCGGCGCGGCGCCGCGGAGAGGGGCGCCTCTATTCTCTTACGACGCTGATGCGCCTGCCGATATTGTGCCCCTTTATCGCTTCGTCGACAACTGCTATCGCGTAATCCGCGTAGCTTATCACGCTTTCGCCCTTCGAATTGAGAGTCAGCTCTTCGCCGCCGCGGATGTATTTGCCGCTTTTCTCTCCCTCCGCCTGAAAATCGCCGGCGGGGCTGATGTAGGTCCATTTGACGTCGCTGCGCGCGCGGAGCTCCTGAAGCGCCTTCGCCATAGCCGCCGCGAGGGGTTTGAAAGCGGTGGGAAAGTCTGGGCTGTCTGCGACACAGGCCGTGTGTTCCTTGTTTGTATAAAGGCTTCCTGCTCCGCCGACGACCAGAAGCCTCGTGTTGCTGTGTGAGAGCAGGTCGCATAGGTGTTTCAGAGAAGAGCTGTGTTGCGGCAGCTTTTCCGGCGTCCAGACGCCGAAGGCGTCGACGACGACGTCGAAGCCGCGTAGATCCGCGCCCGTCAGGTCGAAAATATCCTTTTTCAGCGAATTTGGCGCCTCTGTTATATTTTCCCCTCTTACTATCGCTGTAACGTCGAGTCCTCGGGAAAGTGCTTCTTTGACTATCAACCTTCCTGCCCTGCCATTTGCACAAACAACCGCTATTTTCATCACGATTCCTCCTTGAGTCGAATCGCCGGAGCAAAGCCGGCGGTATTTTTCGTCATACCGGGCGTCCGGCGGGGCAAGCGGCCGCGACGCCTTTTACTATATTATATTGAGGAATATTTTTTGCATAAAGTAAGCACTTTATTGTTTTATAGTTACCGAAGTGGAACCAGCGGGATATTTTTGTATTTTTGCGCGTATCGCCTCTGTGAGATTTTTGCCGTATGTTTTAAAAAGAAATATAGGGTAAAATAGTATCGTAAGCAGTTTTAAAAAATCAAAGCGCGGAGGAGAGAGCATGGAAAAACCTGCGAAAAAATTTCCGGCCTGTCCGGTGGAAACGACTCTCGTACTTATCGGAAACAAATGGAAGGTGCTTATCCTGCGCGACCTCATCCTCGGCACGAAGCGCTTCGGAGAACTCAGAAAGTCTCTCGGCGGCGTATCGCAGAAGGTTTTAACGACGCAGCTGCGCGATATGGAAGAGAAGGGGCTCGTCAGCCGCAAGATTTACGCCGAGGTGCCTCCGAGGGTGGAGTATTCGCTCACAGGGCTCGGGGCGAGTCTGAAGCCCGTTCTCGACGCTATGTGGGAGTGGGGCGAGATGTATAAAAAATCTATAGCGGCGCGTCCATAGCGGCGGGGTGGCTCCGCTGCGAGTAAAAACGAAAAGGGACGCCTACAGAGGGCTGCGTCCCTTCGTCGTTTATTGTCACGCGAAAAATTACTTAAGCTGAATCTTTACGACCTTTAGATGACGGATGCCGCGCGGCGTCCGCGCCATCGTCTCCTCTTCGACATGCTTGCCCATCAAGGCCTTGCCCACGGGGCTCGCCGCGGAAATTTTTGATTCCTTTATGTCGGCCTCTTCGGTGCCGACGAGCGTGTAGACGAGAGTCTGTTTTTTGTCAAGATCTTCGATAGTGACCGTAGTTCCGAGGCTCACGATGCTCGTGTCTATGTCTTCCGTTTCTACGATTTTGGCTTTGGAGAGCTGATATTCAAGCTGAAGGATTCTATTCTCTATTTTTTCCTGTTCTTCTTTTGCCGTGTGATATTCGGCGTTCTCGCTCAAGTCTCCGAACGCCCTCGCCTCTTCCAGCTTTGCGGCTATCTCCGAGCGCCCATCCGTGCGGAGCGAAACAAGTTCGGATTTCAGCTTCTCATAGCCTTCCCTTGTCATTACGACTTTATCGTCCGTTGATTTTGCCACGACAAATCCCACCCTGCAAATCTCACTTAAGATCGTGTGAATTTTATCAGAAAACAGAATAAATTTCAAACGCTAATTTAATTTTGTGCGCCCTGCATAAAATATTATGAAAAAGACAAAGTGTCGTCAAATGTTGTAGCCCAATTCCTAAAGTCGTGATACGATAATACTGGAGGGGAGTTGTGTTTATGACTGGACCCGATAATATAAATGGCATTTCGCGCAGGGAGCGTAAGAAAAAGTCCGATCTTTTCGTGTGTCCTCTCGGCGGAATGGGCGAGATAGGAAAAAATCTTACCGTCTTCGGATACGGAGAAGATTATATCGTTATAGACTGCGGATTGAAATTTCCCGAGGAAGATATGCTGGGAATAGATTTTGTAATTCCAGACGCGACGTTCCTCGTTGAGAACAAATCAAAAATACGCGGAATCTTTATCACCCACGGTCATGAAGACCATATCGGCGCGCTGCCGTTCATCCTGCCCCGTCTCGACGTACCCGTATACTGTTCCCGCCTCGCGGGAGGCCTTATAGAAAACAAGATGCTCGACGCGAATACCGGCTATCATCCGGACTTTCGTTACGTCGAAGCGTGCGACAAGGTGTCAGCCGGATGCTTTGAAGTCGAATTCATACAGATGTGCCATTCGATCCCCGACGCCTTTGCGCTCGTCGTGCACACTCCGGCCGGCGCGATAGTGCACAGCGGGGATTTTAAATTCGATCCGACGCCGATAGACGGCAACCGCGCGGATTACAGCGCGCTCGCCCGTCTCGGCGACGAGGGCGTGCTGCTGCTTATGTCCGACTCGACGAATGTCGAGAGGCCCGGCTCGACGCCTTCCGAAAAGATGATAGGGCAAACTTTTGAGAGGCTCTTCCGCCTTTATAAGGACCGCAGAATCGTCGTCGCGACCTTCTCGAGCAATCTGAACAGAACGCGCATGATTTTCGCTACTGCGGCGCGCTTCAACAGAAAAGTTTTGCTCGTCGGGCGCAGCATGGTCGCGAACGTGGAGCTTGCGCTGCGCCTAGGCACCCTTGACGTTCCCGAGGGGCAGATGATCTCCGCGCAGGAAGCCGAAGAGCTTCCCGACAACCGCGTCGTCATCCTGACTACGGGAAGCCAGGGAGAGCCCTTCTCGGGGCTCGTCATGATGAGCCGCGGCACTCACAGGCAGGTCAAACTCGGCTCGAAGGATCTCGTCATAATATCAGCGACGCCGATACCGGGGAATGAAAAGCTTGTCAGTCAGACGGTCAACCGTCTTTTTGCGTGCGGTGCCGAGGTGATCTACGAACGCGACGAAAAGATTCACGTCTCGGGACACGCCTCGCGCGACGAGCTGATGTTGATGCTGAGCCTCACGCGCCCGAGATTTTTTGTCCCCTGTCACGGCGAATACCGCCATCTTGTGCGGCACGCGCAGCTCGCCAGAGAGATGGGCGTGAACGCGAAGAATATTTTTATCCTGCAAAACGGAGACATCTTGAAATTCAGCGGCTCGTCGAAGGCGGAGGTCGCCGGGCACGCGCCCGCCGACGCTGTGCTGATAGACGGCTTCGTGCTCGGAGAGTTCGAGGGCAGCATACTGCGCGAAAGGCGCGAAATGGCGGAAAACGGCGTCGTCGTGGTATCGGTAGTTCTGAACGGCGATATGCGCCCGGCCGCGCCGGTGCAGATACAGACGCGCGGCAGCGTCTATTCCTCCGAGGACGGAAGCACGCTGCGCGAGCTTGAATCCGCCGTGCTCGCGGCGCTCGCACAATTTTCGCGCTCGCCCGGGGCGCGCAGGGAGACGCTGCCGACGGAGATTCGCAAGAGGATACGTGAAAAGCTTGATATGAATCCCCGCTGTTATCCGACGATAATTCCTCTTGTAACCTATATTTAGAACGTTTTACATGCGGCTGCGGCCGCATATATTCTGAGGGGAGATATAATTTTATGTCATTTGGCGATTTGCTTCAGGTCCTGGCAGGGGTGGGGGTTCTGCTCTACGGAATCATCATCATGGGAGATTCTCTGCAGATCATAGCCGGGGACAGGCTGCGAAAGCTTATCGGATCGCTGACGGCGACGCCTATCAAGGGGCTTCTCGTCGGCACCGCTGTAACCTCGATTCTGCAGAGCAGCAGCGCTACGACGATTATGGTCGTCAGCTTCGTCGATGTCGGCTTTATGACGCTCACGCAGGCTATCGGGGTGATACTGGGGGCGAATATAGGCACGACGGTTACGGGACAGCTGATAGCCTTCGACATAACCAACGTGGCTTACATATGCGTTCTAGTTGGAGCCGCAATATGCATCCTCGCGCACAAGAAGAGGGTGAAGCATATAGGCGTGGGTATAGTCGGTTTCGGACTGCTTTTCATAGGTATGGAGATGATGCAGGGGCCGCTTTCATTTTTGAAGGAACGTCCGGAGGTCACCGCGGCCTTCAGCAGCCATCCCGCGGTGGCCTTCCTTGCCGGGCTCATCCTTACGCTCATCGTGCAATCGAGCTCGGCTACGGTCGGCCTTACGATGGCTATCGCGGTACAGGGCGTTATACCGCTTCAGACGGCGATCGTCATCATACTCGGCGACAACATCGGGACTACGATTACGGCCGTTCTCGCGTCTCTCAGCGCGAACAGGGCCGCGAAACAGGCGGCCGCGGCGCACGTCATGATAAAGATACTCGGCACGTTGGTCATACTGCTAGTCCTGCCATTCTATACCTCGTTGATAGAGATGACGGCAAATACTATTTCCAGGCAGGTTGCAAACGCTCATACTATTTTCAATATAATAATCGCTCTGCTTTTCCTGCCCTTCGTCTCCCAGTATGCCAATTTCATCAGAAAGCTCATACCTGACGACGAGAGCGTGCAGGCAACGAGCCCGATATACCTCAACCGCGCGCTCTTGACCGTTTCCAGCGCTGCCGCGATCGACGCGGTGCGCAAGGAAATGATACGCCTCTCGCGCACCGCGCGCCAAATGATCGAGGACTGTCGCAGGCTGATAGTCGAGGGCGACGAGAAGCTCGTCGAAGAGGTAGAGCGCAGCGAGTCAAACGTCAACGAGATGACGCGCGATATCGTCCAGTATGCCTCGGAGGTCGGACAGGGAAGGCTTTCGACGGACATGTCGACGCTGCTGAACCTCTCGACTAACGCGGTCAGCGACGCAGAGCGCATCGGGGACCACGCTACGAACCTGGTGGAAATGTACCAGTACCTTCAGGATCACCACCTGACTCTTTCCCCGAAGGCGCTTGAGGAGGGCAACGAGATGTTCGCGCTCGTCCTCACGGCTCTCGACAAGAGCATCCAGGCGCTCGACGAGGAAAATCCGGATCTCGCCGCCGAGGCCATCAAGCTGGAGCAGCGTATCGACGACATGGAGAAGGCGCTGCGCGCCCAGCACATCGAACGCCTGAACAGGGGGCTCTGCAAGCCGGGGGCCGGAGTCGTCTTCATAGATATACTGAGCAATCTTGAAAGGGTAGGAGACCACGCGACTAACCTCGCCGATATGGTCATCGAGGTTTCCAAGCTGCATAAAAATAAAAAATCAAAGACGGAAAGCGCGCCTAAGGGCAAGGAGGCGGCGAAATGAATTCAAACGCGATTCTGCTTGGGTTTATCCAAGGCTTCACCGAATTTCTGCCGGTCAGCAGCTCTGGTCATCTGGCCCTGGCGAAAATTTTTCTCGGCATGGAGATGCCGCCGCTGAACTACGACCTTGTACTGCATGTTTCGACGGTGCTTGCGACTCTTATATTTTTCGCGCCGGACATCGCCGTGCTTTTAATCGAATGGTCTTCCGGCTTTTCTAACGCACAGCGGCGCAGGAGCGCTGGGTGGAGCATAGGCTGGGCCGTTATCGCCGGCACGGTCATCACGGCGGCGATAGGGCTCGCGCTGAAGAACTTCGCCGAAGAGGCGTCTATGAACTCGATCATGGTCGGAGCCGGCCTCGTCGTCACTGGCGTCGTCCTTCTGATTTCGAGGAAGATGGGAAACGGCTGCGGGCACGTCGCCTTCACCGACGGGCTGTACGTCGGCATAGCTCAGGGGCTAGCGGTATTCCCCGGCGTGTCGCGCTCGGGCATGACGATAATGGCGGGGCTTGCCGCGGGGCTTTCGAAGGAGGCCGCCTTCCGCTTCTCGTTCCTTCTATCCATTCCGGCGATACTCGGCGCTGCGCTCGTGCAGGCTCTTGAGATCGGAGGCTGGCGTGAATTTGTTTCTTCCCTGCCATCCGGCTGGTTTTTAGGCGCGCTCTGCGCGTTCGCCTCGGGGCTCTTTTCACTGTTTGTTTTGAAAAAGCTCGTGATAACGTCAAAGTGGTGGCTCTTTGGGGTATACTGTCTTGCAGCGGGTGTCGCTGCGATCGGAGTAACTTGTCTGGGAGCGTGGTAATATGTCGCTGTTGAAGAATTCGTCCTTCAAATGGGGCGTCGTTCTGTTATGCATGATACTGGGGACCTGGCTGGGGATATTTTTGCAGAATTTCCGCGCTACGGCGGCGATTTTTGCGAACGTGACCGACTTTACGTTCGATATCCGCCAGATCGATCTCGTGATGCTCAGGTTCGGCGTACTTTTTTCGATGAGGATCAATCTGGGAACTATCATCGGAGCGGTAGCGGGAATACTGATAACGAAATGAAGGAAGCGCTGATACTCGCATCGGGAAGCCCGAGGCGGAGGGAGCTGCTTTCGCGCGTCTGTCGAGACTTTGAGGTCGTGCCGTCGAATATGGTGGAAAAGGAGGCCGGCTCGGCGCCGCCCGCGGAATATGTGAAAATGCTCGCCGACGAAAAGGCCTCGGAGGTCGCTTCACGCTTTCCGTCGCGCTGGGTCGTCGGCGCTGATACCGTCGTCGCGTCGGAGGGGAAAATTTTAGGGAAGCCTGCGGACGAACGCGAGGCCGCGGCGATGCTTCGGGCGCTTTCGGGGCGCGCTCATTCGGTCTTCACAGGAGTGGCCCTGATCGCTCCGGACGGCGGCAAAAATGTCTGCTCAGAAGAGACGCGCGTCTTTTTCCGCCCTCTTTCGGACGATGACATCAGGGCCTATGTCGCGCTCGGCGAAAGCGCGGACAAAGCTGGCGCTTACGCGATACAGGGAAGCGGTGCGCTGCTTGCCGAACGGATAGAAGGGTGTTATTTTAATGTCGTCGGCCTGCCTCTTTCAAGGCTCTCAAAAATGTTTGAAGAGATGGGCGTGCCTCTCGCGGCTCAGTGGAGGGATGAATGAGAATGGATATAAATAAACGCGTATTGCTGTGGAGCGCGCTTGCGGCGGCTTTTGTCTGCGCCGCGGCTGGGCTGCTGCCGAGAGTAGCGGCGGAGAAGGCGAATAAGAGCGTGGCCTTTGTCGCCGAGTACAGAGAGGTCGCTTCTCTCGCTTATCAGAACAACGTGGAGCCGGCCGACGTATGGCGCAGGATCAACGACTTGGGGGTGCTAGGGGTCGCCGCCGCCGAATACACCGGCGACGAGCTCGCGTCTCATAACCCGATGCCGGTGCGCTTCGGCTCGGCTTCGCTGCTCTGCGCTTCTGCCGCGAAGAAAAATTTCAGCCGCGCGGTGCTGCGCTTTTTACCTGATTTTGTTTACGCCGACATCCTCTGGGAATATATAAAGGCGAAGCTGCCGGCCTCCGAGCTGATAGCTGACGGCGGATATAAGGTCATACTTCTGCCGGGTTCCGTCGAAGAGCTTAAATTTTCGGCGTTCGTGCCCGACGTAGCGGCTCTCGAATTCGCGCGCGCGAGCGGCGTTCCCGCTCTCTTCCGCCCGGGCCCCTGCACTCCGGCCTCCGGGCAGAATGTCGCGGACGCCTTCTCGCTTCTGCTTGAAAAATATCCGAATATCAAAAATATAACACCCGCCGGGCTCGTCGCCCCGGGCTATCCGGAGCTCGAGCCTCTCGTTTCCGTGATGAAGGCTCACGATATCACCATGTCTCAGGTCGAGTTTATAAAACAGGTGGGCGTGCCTCAACTTGCAAAGATGGCGGCCCCGTATGTCATTCCAATGCACAGCCTCACGCGCGACGAGATCATTTCGCGCGGCCTGAGCCGTCGCACTATAGCGGACAGGTTCGTTCGCGCGGTGCACGAGCGTTCGATAAGGCTGATAATGGTCCACCCTTACGATTTGCAGATGGGCGGGCGCCTTGATATATTCGCCGGCGACCTCGCCGTTTATAAGGAGGCGCTCGAAGCACGCGGCTGCAAAATGGAATGGCCGCATACCTCGCCGGTGCGCTCTTCGCCTCTTGCCGGAGCTGCGGCGTGCGGGATAGTCTTCGTCTTTACGCTGTGGTTCTATTTCGCGCGGCTCACCGCATCGGAGGCTGAAAACGTCTCGCCCTTCACCGCCGCCGCGCTCTTTGTCGCTTCGCTAGTCCTTGGCGCCGCCATGTGGAAGCTCCCTTTGCTCGCTAAGCTGCAGGGCGGCCTCTGCGGTGCGCTCGTCGCGGCCGAGGCGGCGCTTTCCGCGCTCGACTGCTGGAAAAGGCGCCCGATATGCTCGATTGGCGCGCTTCTGATCGTGCTCGCCGGTGGACTTTCGATAGCCTCCTTCTACGGGACTTCGGCGGCCGCGCTGCGCCTTACTCCATTCTCGGGCGTGAAGCTGACGTTGCTGCTGCCGCCTCTGATGGTACTCTATCACGACCTCGTGCGCCGCGTGCACCCCGAGCCACTCGGCGAGATAGTTTCGCGTCCGGTGCTTTGGGGCGAGCTCGTTCTGATCGGCGTGATGCTGCTCGCTCTGCTTGTCATGGCTGTGCGCAGCGACAACGTTTCGAACGTCCCCGTGCTCGAGGTCGCCTTCCGCGACTTTATGGAGCGCGCTCTCGCGGTGCGCCCGCGCACCAAGGAGTTCCTCGTCGGTTATCCGGCGCTCGTGCTTTACTGGTACCTTGTGCGCCGCGACTATCTCCCGCACTACCGCGAGGCGGCGCGCCTCGCTGCGTCGCTCGCCTTCTGCTCGGCTGTGAACACCTTCTGCCATTTCCACACGCTCCTTCAGCTGAGCGTCATCCGCGTTCTGAACGGCTGGTGGCTCGGCATGGCGGTCGGGCTTGTTTTCACCGCGCTGCTGCATTTCGCCTTCGTCCCCTTCTGCCGCAGGGCCCGCTCTTATCTGGCAAGCAAACATTGAGAAAAGAGTTCGAGATACTTCTCATAGGCTATTACGGCTTCGGAAATCTCGGCGACGAACTGCTCGCCGAGGCCTCGATAAAGCTTCTCGTCAGATGCGGCGTAAGGCCGGAGAAAATAGCGATGCTTTCCGCAGGGCCCCAAGAGAGCGAAAAAAAATTCGGTGTGCGCGCTTTTAACCGCTGGAAGCCCTCCGAAGTGATCAAGGCCTGCAGGCGGAGCGGCGCGCTGCTGCTCGGAGGGGGGGGGCTCTTCCAGGATGCGACGAGTGCGCGCTCCTGCGTTTATTACTGGGGTGTCACGCTTATCGCTAAACTATGCGGCATGAAGATATTCGCGGCTGGGCAGTCTGTCGGCCCGTTGCGCGGAGGAATGTCGCGTGTTTTTGCGAAGCACGCACTTTCGATGTGTTCTGAGATATCTCTCCGCGACGAAACCTCGATGAAGCTCGTAAAGGGCTTCGGGCTGGACGCGCGCATGACGCCGGACCTCGTACTGACTCTCGGACTTCCGGCGAAATCGCGCGGCGGCGGAGCTATGCTCTTCAACGCACGCCCTTCCTACGGCGCGCTCGCCGAGGAGTCCGCTAAAAAATGCGCCGTCATCGCGCGTGAAAGAAAGTGCGAGGTCGTCGGCGTAGCTCTCGCCGACGAGGACGTGTCGGAGATGAAAAGGCTCGAAGTGCTGGATTATATAAAATTCCGCGATATAATTACCGTGCGGAGTCTCGAAGATTTTTCGCGTGTCGCGGAGGACGCTTCCGCGGCGATAGGGATGCGGCTCCATTTTCTGGAGCTCTGCGCGCTCGCCGCTCTTCCCGCGGCCGGCTGCCCTTACGATCCTAAGGTCTCGGACTTCTGTATGCGTTATAATATAGCGACGACAAACGACGGGCTGGAAGCGCCGCGGCTCGACGTTGCGGCGATACCCGCCGAAGAGGGCGAAGAAGCGCTTAAGAATTTCAGGGAGGCGCTCTTTCTTATTATTGGTAATACAGATGGACGAAAAGAAATTTGCAAAGCTGAATAATATCTCTGCCGAGGTGCGCAAGGATATTCTGCGGATGGTCGGCATCGCGCGCTCCGGCCCGCTTGAGAAGTCGCTCTCGGCCGCGAGCCTCCTCGTCTATCTTTATTGGGAAGAAATGCTTTTCGTTCCCGGCGAACCTCGGAGGGAGGATCGCGACCGCTTCATGACCGATGTGCCGGAGGCCGTCCCCGCTCTCTACGCGGTCCTCGCGCGGCGCGGTTTTTTCGAGCGCGAACATCTGTGGCATTACAGACGCCTCGGCGCGATGCTCCAAGCTCTGCCGGATTTCGGCCGTATCCCGGGCGTTGACGCGCCGTGCGTCGCCGCGCGCCCGCAGATCGCTATGGCCGGTGCGCTCGCGCGCGAGCTCTTCCCTGCCGAGAGTTCGCCGAGGGTGATCTTCCTCACGGACGAAAAAAATCTGCTCTGCGACGAATTTATCGCCGATCTTAAAAAATCGTCCGGCAAATATACGCCCAATCTGCTCGTCCTTGTCCTGCAAAATCTTCGCGGCGACACAGCGAGGATAGCGGCGCCGGCGAGACTTTCCTCGTTCGGCTGGGACGTGCGCGAAGCGTTTTCCAGCGATTTCGAATCGCTGGAAAACGCTTTCATGTCTTTTAATTTCGCTGAGGGCGCTCCGAAGGCGCTTGTCGCGCTTCAGTCGGAAGATGTTTTCGTGAAGCTGGAGCATTCGGAGGCCTTCCGTTCGCTGAGCATGGGCGAGCTTGATATGGCTCTTGAAGAATTGGAGGAGAAATCCAATGAACGCTGACGGAAACCTATCGGCCCTTTCGGCTTTCTGCGCCGCGCTCTCCGAGCGCGCGGCCGGCAAAGATTTTATATTCGTCGCTTCCGAGGAGACGGCGGAAAAAGAACTCAAAGATCTTCTGCCCTTCTCTTCGGAATCGCTTTCACCGTCGATAGAGGGCGCTGTAATGAGCGCGGCCGGCTTTGCGCTGGCGGGAAGGAAGCCTTGGCTCATAGGGCGCGCCGCGGATATAGCGGGGCGCTGCTATTCGCGCATACGTGAGGCGATCGTGCAGACGGGACTGCCCGTGCGCATCGTCTCCTTCGACGGCGGCATCTCCTGCGTCCACGAGGGTGCGTCTTCGCAGATGCTCGAAGACATCGCCCTGATGCGTGCGATGCCCCGAATGAACGTGATAGTGCCTGCGGACGAAGAGACAGCCGTGCGCGTGATCGAAGCGGGCGATGAGATATCGTGCCCCTTTTACATGCGCCTTGACGGCGCCGCCCTTTCGCAGAAATACGAGAACGCTTCGGAGCCGTTTCACATCGGCGGCGCGAGGATACTGCGCGGAGGCGGCGGCGTCACTATATGCGCGTGCGGCGCTATGGTCGCCCGCGCGCTGAAGGCCGCGGAAAGGCTTGAAATGCAGAATATAAACGCAGAGGTGATCGATTGCTACAGCTTGAAGCCCTTCGCCGAGAACGTCCTTCTCTCGTCGGTGCGGAGGACGGGCTGTTGCGTCGCCGCTTCCGAGGAGAACGCCTTCGGAGGGCTTTTCGGCGCCGTCGCCGAGTGCCTGGGGCGCACATATCCGGTCCCGCTGAGAAGCGTCGCGGTCGGCGACGAGTTTGTCAACAGTGGAACGCAGGAGGAGCTCTGCGAATATTACGGACTCACATGGAAAGAGATTGTGGACGCTGCGGCGCAGGTCTGGGCGCTGCGTAGGAGGTAGCTTGTCGATGGAAATTCAGTTCTCCGGCGTATCTAAGACGTTCCCGCCGGATATCAACGCTCTGGAAAATATTTATCTCAACGTGGACAAAGGCGAATTCGTCTATCTGATAGGCGAGACGGGCTCTGGCAAGACGACGCTGATGCGCTGCATATTCCGCGAAGTGGTGCCGTCGCGCGGGCATATAAGCGTAGGCGGGCACGCCCTGCGCAAGATGGGGCGCTTCGAACTCGCTCTTTTCCGCCGCGATATAGGAGTCGTCTTTCAGGACTTTGCGCTGCTTCCCAATCTGACGGCATTCGAAAACGTCGCTTTCGTACTCGAAGTGATGGGCATGCCGAAAAAAGAGATAGAGGGGCGCGTCGTCGACGTGCTGAAAACCGTCGGGATATGGCGGCGCAGAGCGCTCTTTCCTCAGCAGCTTTCCGGAGGGGAGCAGCAACGCCTTGCGATAGCGCGCGCTGTGGTAAACGAGCCCTCTTTGCTGCTTGCGGACGAACCGACGGGGAACCTCGACAATCATACCGCCGATGAAATAATGCAGCTTCTGCTCGATATAAACGCCGCCGGGACGACGGTTATCATGGCGACGCATAACCAGTACCTCGTCGACAGCTACAGGCACCGCGTCGTCAAGCTGAGACGCGGGCGCATAGTGCGCGACGACAGAGAAGGAGGCTATGAGAGCAATGTCGAGGATTAAATACGTATTCAGAGACGGCTGGCGTTTAGTCTGGCGCCACTTCGGTATGAGCCTTCTGACGATATTCACCGCGATGTCTGTCTTCTTCGTCGTCGGCGCGACGATGCTCTTTATACTCAATATACAGAACATGGTGAGGGTGATGGAGGGACAGCTTTCGATTCAGGCCTACGTGAAGGGGGACGCTGAGCTTGACGCCGTTGCGCAAAAGGCAAAGGCCATAGCCAACGTCCGCGAGGTAAAAATAGTTACGAAGGAAATGGCGCTCGAACGCCTGCGCGCGAGGCTGGGGAACCAGGCCAACGCGGTGACGCTGCTTGGCGAAAACCCTCTGCCCGCTTCGATAGAAGTGAAGGTCAGCCATGCCGCCGACGTATCGGATACGGCGCGGATGCTCATAGCCCTGCCTGAAGTCGAGGACATAGTCTACGCGGGGCAGGTTGTAGAAAAGCTCTCGCGCGTAGCGGATTTCGTCCAGCAATTTTCGCTTGTGATGCTGATCGTGGCGATAACAGCCTCCGGAGTAGTGCTCTTCAACACGATAAGGATATCCGTCTACTCACGCGCCGAGGAGATTGCCGTGATGCTTAAAGTCGGCGCGACGTCGACCTACGTCGCCTTTCCCTTCGTGATACAGGGCTTCATACTCGGCCTTTCCGGCGCGCTCTTTGCGTCGGCTGCGCTCGGATACGCTTATTTCCGCGCTATAACCTGCCTTAAAGAGATGCTGCCCTTCCTCACTTTCATAGAAGCCACGCGCTATCTCGGGAAGCTCAGCCTCGTGCTGATACTCTGCGGCACGGTCCTGAGCCTCTTCGCGAGCCTGATAGCGGTCGAGAAATTCATCAGAAAGGCGGCCAGGCCGCTGTAGCGGGGCAAGCTATGGGATTTTCCGCTAAAAAATTCCTGCCGCTCCTGCTCCTTCTCGTTGCCGCCGCTCTCTGCTCCGAGCCTGCGCTTGCAGCCGCCAAGACGGCGGCCCAGATCGAAAACGAAATAAAGCAGCAGGAGCAGGCTTACAAAAAAATACAGAGCCAGATGTCCAGGGTCAACAGGAACATACAGGACAAGCAGCGCCAGGAGAAGAGCGTCACGCAGCAGATAGGCGTGCTGAGCCAGAAGATATCGCTTACGCAGCAGAGGGCGAACGTCGTCGCTTCGAAGATAAAGAAGCTGCAGAACAATATTTTTACCCTCGCGCGCGACATAGAAAAAGCGAATAAAGATATCCGCACGGCGCAGGGCGTGCTGAAAAAACGTCTGATAGACATCTACAAATACGGAGGCGTCGCCGAATTCAACCTTCTGATGTCCTCGCAGGGCGCCGAGGACGCGCTCGCTAACGCCTATCTGCTCGGCAGGATCGCCGATCAGGATAAAAAGCTAATCAACGACCTGACGGAGAGGAAGCACCGCCTGACGATGACGCAGGAAGAGCTGAGAAGAGAACAGACAAAGCTGAAAGGGCAGAACGACGACCTCAGGCAGCAGAACAGAGAGCTCAAGAGCGCTGCGGACGAACGAAACGCGCTTCTTTCAAAAGTGCGCAAAGATAAGGCGCTTTTCATCGCGCAGCAGCAGGAGCTGATGCGCGCATCCCAGGAAATGCAGTCCGCCATCAAGAAGCTGCTTGCCGAAAAGCAGAGGCTCCGCGAAGAGGAGCGCAGAAAAAAGGGCGCGGCGGCGCGCCCGTCTACAACCTATTACAAGGGCGGACGCCTCATGTGGCCGGTTCAGGGCACGATAAACAGCCCATTCGGGACGCGCGTTCACCCCGTCTTCAAGACCAAGATCACGCACACCGGCATAGACATCGGCGCGCCGAAGGGGGCGCCCGTAGGCGCGGCTGAGGCCGGTGAAGTCCTTTACACCGGCTGGATGCGCGGCTACGGACAGGTCGTAGTCATCGACCACGGAGGCAACCTGACGACGGTCTACGCCCACCTGTCGAAGATAGAGACGTCGGAAAACGCGAGGGTGAAGCGCGGCAGCGTGATCGGGCGCGTTGGGTCCACCGGAATCACGACCGGCAACCATCTGCACTTCGAGGTGCGCGTCAACGGAAACGCCGTCAACCCGATGAATTATCTGAGGTAACGGAAAAATTTCGGAAAGGCATGTGAGAAATTTGAAATCCAAAATCTTATCTTTCGCCGCTGGCGCTATAGCCGGAGCCGTCATCTGCGCGGGGACGGGCGCACTCTCGCAGGCCACCGGCGCGGAGTGGGAAAAGAGCCTTCCCTTCACGCCGCAGCAGCTCGCGGTAATCAAGCAGGTAAAGCTCGCGCTGTCTACGTACCAGGTCGACGGAGACAAAAAGGGCAAGATAGACGACACGAAAATGTATTACGGCGCTCTGAAGGGGCTCGTCGCGTCGCTTGAAGACCCCTATACGAGATTCGTCGACCCCAAGGACCTCGCCGAAGAGAACGTCGAGATGGAGGGCGAATACGGCGGACTCGGCATATATATCGCGTCGCGCGAAGGTCGCACTACGATAATCGCGCCGATAGAGGACACTCCCGCCGACCGCGCAGGAGTGAAGCCTCTCGACGAGATCGTCAAGGTTGACGACAAAAACGTCTGGGGGATGGAGAGCGACGAGATAGTCAAACTCCTCCGCGGCCCCGCCGGCAAGCCGGTGACCCTGCAGATACGCCGCAAAAACGTCAACAAGCTCATACCCGTCAAAATGGTGCGCGAGATAATCAAGATAAAGACGGTGCGCAGCGAAATGCTTGACGGCGGCATCGCGTACATCAAGCTCAACCACTTCAACCTCAAGAGCGACGGAGAAGTGCGCGCCGCGCTGGAGAACGCGAAGAAGAAGAACGCAAAAGGCGTGATCATGGACCTACGCAACAACCCGGGCGGGCTGCTCGACGTGTGCGTAGACGTCACGTCGCAGTTCATCCCCAAGGGAGTCGTCGTAGGGATGAGGGGACGCTTTGAAAAAGCCAACGAAACGCTCTACGCAAAGGAGGGACGCGCCAATAAACTGCCCTTAGTTGTCCTGATCAACGAAGGAAGCGCGAGCGCCGCGGAAATTTTCGCCGGCGCGGTGAAGGACCACAAGCGCGGCACTGTCGTCGGAGCGAAGACCTTCGGCAAAGGATCGGTGCAGACGCTCTTCAACCTGCCCGACGGCTCCGGAATCTACGTAACTATCGCGCGCTACAATACTCCCTCCGGCTTCGTCCTCGACCACAAGGGATTGCAGCCCGACGTCGCCGTCGCCGGCGAACCGAAGAAAAATAAAAAGGAAGACAAGCAGCTGCAGAAGGCCATCGGGATCATGAAACAGAAATTGAAGGCGAAATGACGAATTGGGCAAGCATTATCGCAAAGAAAGCAAAAAGAGCCGTATAATAAAAATTACCATCCTCTTCCTGCTCGCAGCGGCGGCGCTCTACGCCGCTGCCGCTTTCGTGGCGAGGCACGAAAGGCGGCCGTCGGTCGAGGCTCCGATCTCGACAAGCGCGGATAAGGACGAGGAAAAAGTTGCCGAAAAGGAGGACTTCGGCGAAAGATACGCCGGCGGGGAAAAGAGAGCGGATAACGAACATCCGTCCGTTGAAAAGAAAGAGCTGGAAGAAAAGGCAACTACCGCCTTCGAAAGGAGCGCCGACAAAAAAATTTCCCAAGGGCAAAAACGGGCTGCATACGAAGAGCCCGAGGAAAGAAAATATTCCGGCCCCCTTCCGCTGCTCGCGATAATCGTCGACGACGGCGGCTTCCGCCTCGACTACGCGAAGCGTGCGGCGACGCTGTCGCTGCCTCTCACGTGGGCTATAATACCTTATCAGCCTTGCTCAAAAAAAATGCTCGAACTTGCGAAGGAAAAAGAGATACCTGCGCTTCTGCATCTGCCGATGCAGGCGATAACGGACAGGGACGCGTCGCGGTACATAATCGGAAAAGGTATGAGCGCCGGCGAAGTAAGGAAAAAAACCGCGGACGCCTTAGCGTCGCTCAGCGGCGTTATCGGAGTCAACAACCACAGGGGCTCTATGTCGACCGCCGACGACTCGCTTATGTCCCCCTTTCTCGACGAGCTCAAGGAGCGCTCGCTGATATTCGTAGACAGCAGGACTATCGGAAGCAGCGTCGCCTACGCCGCCGCGCGCAAAAAGGGCGTACCCGCTCTGAAAAACGGAGGCTTCATCGACAACGTATCCGACAAAAAAGCGATAGAAACGGCCTTTGCAAACGTGCTGCCGGCCGCGAAGAAAAAAGGCCATCTCGTGATCATCTGCCACTTCAGGCCCGCGACGCTGCTCTTTCTCGAAGAGCTCGACAAAAAATATGAAAATCTTCCCGCGCGCTTCGTCACGGTCCCGGAGATGATCGAGCTGCTCGACGCGCAGGGGGAGGAGAGAAAAAGCGACATCTCGAATAACTTGAAGAAAGAGATGGAAAAATAATATAGCCCGTCCCTTTCAGGAGAAGCGCCGCTTTGCTTTTGCAATCGTAGCGGCCGTGCGTTTTGTAAAAAAATTCATGGACTTTATCTGAAAAAGATTGTAAAATATTGCGGTCAGGCAGACGGAGTTCGTTTGAAAAATTCGCTGCGATAGATTTAAGAGGAGGAAATATCTATGGTTTCAAGAAAGACTATAACGGTATCGATTATCGCGGTCGCGGCCGCGATATTTATGGCGGGCTCGGCGCTGGCGGCGGACGTAATCGGCACGATAAGCACGCAGAAGATAATGTTCCAGCATCCAAAGTTCGAACAGGTGCAGAAACAGCTGAAGGATATATCGTCGACGAAGCAGAAGGAAGCTCAGAGCGCCATCGACAAGGAGACGGACGACAAGAAAAAAGCCCAAATCTATCAGTCGAAGCGCCAGGAACTTGCCAAGGAAGAGCAGAAGCTCATGGAGCCTCTCTTCAAGGACATCAACCTCGCCATAAGGACCGTAGCCAACCAGAAGAAGCTCACGGTCGTCGTCGATAAGGAGGCCGTCTTCTTCGGCGGAGTCGATATCACCGACGCGGTGATAACTGAGCTTAAAAAGAAATAGCGCGAACGCGGCGCAATGATATTTTCGGCGGTTTCCGTTGCGGAGGCCGCCCTTTTTGATTCCGCTGTGCTATACTTTTTTTAATTGGGCAGATGACGCGTATTCCTCTGCCGCGCCGCGGCGAAGGCCGTCTTTATGCCCTCTTCCGCGGCCCAGCGAGAAAATAAAAATTTTTACGGAGGTGTTTTCATGGCGGATGAATTGAAGATAGGAATCGTGCAGGTGGATATCCCCGAGGATGCCAACGTTATCATCGGGCAGAGCCACTTTATAAAGACGGTCGAGGATCTCTACGAGGCTATGGTGACGTCCGCGCCCTGCATCGAATTCGGCATTGCATTCTGCGAGGCGTCGGGCGACTGCCTTATTCGCCACGACGGCAACAATAAAGACATGGAGCTCGCGGCGGTAGAGAACGCAAAAAAGATAAACGCCGGGCACGTCTTTATAATAGCGATGCGAGGAGGCTACCCGATCAACGTCCTGAGCAGAATCAAGGACGCGCAGGAGGTCTGCCGCATCTTTGCGGCGACCGCAAACCCATTGCAGCTTGTCGTCGCAGAGAGCGGACAGGGCAGAGGTGTTATGGGGGTCATCGACGGATTTGGGACAAAGGGCGTCGAAGATGAAAAGGATATGGATTCGCGAGTAAAGCTTCTGCGCGACATCATCGGATATAAAAGGTGATTCATCGGAGAAGTGAAAAAGTGACGCCGGGGCGGCGCACGCCGCTTCGGCGTCATGGGCGCGCGGCGGAGCCCGCCGTAAATAAAATCGTTAAAGTTTTCGTTGCCGATGCGCCCGTATCGTGTTATTATTCACACAGTGAGAGTTGAAATAAAATCGTTCTGAATTGACGATGATTCGTTCGGAGTCGGAAGGCGAGCTTTTGAGAGAGGTCACTGTATTTTTTGTCCTTCCGTCTGCGGCGGAGGGGTTTTTTATTTTATGGGGGGCTGCAAGTGATAAAGATGGCGATTTACGGCAAGGGCGGCATAGGAAAATCCACCACGGCGTCGAACATTGCGGCGGCCTTCGCGCAGAACGGCATGCGCGTCATGCAGATAGGCTGCGACCCGAAGGCCGATTCGACCGTGAATCTGCGCGGCGGCGGGAGCGTCCCGACTGTTCTCGAACTTATAAGGGAGCGCGGCGCGGCGCTGACGCTCGAAGAGCTCGTTACGCCGGGCTTCGCCGGAGTGCTTTGCGTCGAAGCCGGCGGCCCGGCGCCGGGGCTCGGCTGCGCGGGACGCGGCATCATCGCGGCGATGGAGAAGCTGAAGGAGAAGAGGGCCTTTGAAATTTACAAACCCGACGCGGTGATTTACGACGTTTTGGGCGACGTCGTCTGCGGCGGCTTTGCGATGCCGATACGCGAAGGCTACGCGAACAAAGTCTTCGTCGTGACCTCCGGCGAAAACATGGCGCTTCACGCCGCGGCGAATATCGCGGAGGCCGTCGCGAATTTCCGTTCACGCGGCTACGCGACGCTCGGAGGGATAATTTTGAATCGCCGCAACGTACCGCGCGAGGAAGAGAAAGTCGCGGAGCTCGCGTCGGACGTCGGTACGAAAATCGTCGGCGCGCTGGATTTCAGCCCGACGGTGCAGCGGGCCGAGGAGATATCGAAGACGGTGCTCGAAGCCTTTCCCGAGAGCGAAATGGCCGGCGAATACCGCGAGCTCGCCCGCCGTCTCCTCGCGGCTTGCGGTGAATGAGATGATCGACCTCCACAATCCCGACTGGAGCGGCGCTTCGCTGAAAATCAAAGAAGCGGCCTCTCTCGATCCCTTCGAATACGGCCTTGAATACGGCTCGCCGGCGCGCGGGCTGTGGAATATCGTGCACACGGGGATGCTGCTGCCTGAGAGCCATCAGATATTCGTATGCGCGCAGGGCTGTCTGCGCGGCGTGGTCCTGACCGCGGCGGAGATGAACGCGCAGGATAGGTTTTCTACGGTGGCGGTATGCGAGAACAACGTCCTCGACGGCGACATGGAATCTCTTATAATCGACGGCGTCGCCGACGTCATCCGCAAGCTGCCGCGGAAGCCCAAAGCCGTGCTCGTCTTCACGAGCTGCATCCACAACTTTATGGGCTGCGATCTGAAATACGTTTATTCGCAGCTCCGCGGACGCTTCCCCGATATTTATTTCACGGACTGCTACATGTATCCGATAATGCGCAAGACGAAGACGCCGCCGGATCCGATGATGCGCATGAGGCTCTACAGCTTCCTGCCGAAGTCCGCACATTGCGACGCGGAAAGCGTCAATATCATCGGGAACAACTACCCGACGGAAGACTCCTCCGACTTCGCGCGGATGCTGCGCGGCGCGGGTTACGAAATACGCGACATCACGCGCTGCCGCAGCTGGGAGGAGTACCGGAAGATGGGTGAAAGCCGACTGAACGTCGGCTATATGCCTCCCGCGCTTCCGGCGCTGCGCGACCTTAAAGAGCGCCTATGTATGGATTATATTTATATGCCTCTTTCCTATGATTACGAAGAGATAAGGAAGAGTATCCAGGCTCTATCCGAACGCCTCGATATTCCCGAAATAAACGCCGCGCTGCTAGAAGCCGACGCGGAGCGCGCGCTTGAGGCGGCGAAGCGCCTCCTCCGCGATACGCCCGTCGTGCTCGACTACACCGCGACGCCGCGCCCGCTCGGCCTCGCGGAGCTGCTGCTGGATCACGGCTTCAACGTCCGCACCGTTTACGCCGACGCGTTCATCGCCGAGGAGCGCCCTGCCTTCGACCGCCTGCGCGAAAAATTTCCCGAGCTTGAGCTGCGCGCGACCGTCCATCCCAAGATGGGGCTGCTGCCGCGCGCCGCGGCGAATCGCGATGAGAAAGTACTGGCGATCGGACAGAAGGCGGCGTATTTCGAAGACACCACTTACTTCGTGAACATGCTCGAATGCGGCGGCTATTGGGGTTTCGACGGAATTTTGCGCGTCGCCGAAGAGATATGCGACGCCTTCGTCGAAGAAAAAGATACGAAAAAAATTATACAGGTCAAGGGCTGGGGGTGCTGCTGTTGAAACAGACCTGCGCTATTCTGTCGACCTACGCGGCCGACGTTTCCGGCGTCTGCTCGGCGCTCTACGAAATGGGCGGGATGACCGTGATGCACGACGCCTCAGGCTGCAATTCGACCTACAACACGCACGACGAGCCGCGCTGGTACGATATGCCGTCGATGGTCTTCATCTCGGCTCTCGCCGAGGTCGACGCCGTGATGGGCGACGACGAAAAACTCATAGGCGACGTCTGCCGCGCCGCGGAAGAGCTTCGCCCGCGCTTCGTCGCGCTCGCCGGCACGCCGATCCCGATGATGATGGGAACGGATTTCAAAGGCGTCGCGCGTCTGATAGAAAGCCGCACGGGAATACCGACGTTCGGCTTTGCGACGAACGGGATGCACTCCTACAACAAGGGCGCGTCTACGGCGCTGGCCGCCGTCGCGGAGCGTTTCTGCGATCCATCGCTTTCGCGGCGTGAGCTGGCGGCGGAGGAGGCGCCGGAGGTCAATCTGCTCGGCGTCACGCCTCTTGATTTTTCCGTCACCGGCAACGTCGAAGCGATGAAAAAATCCTTCGTGGACGCCGGCTTTCGCGTCAACAGCTGTTGGGCGATGGGCGACGGCTGGGAGCGGCTGATGGAGGCCGGAAGGGCTCATGTGAACGTCGTCGTCTCATCGTGCGGCGAAGGGTTGGCGAAGGTCCTGCGCGAAAAATACGCCATTCCAGCAGTGACGGGAATACCGATCGGCGCGGCCGCGCAGCGGGAGCTATTCGACGCGGCGCGCGCGGCGGCGAGGGACGGAAATGACAGAAAAATGCCCGCGCCCGACGCGGAAGGCGCGGAGTTTATCGTCGTAGGCGAGCCGGTGCAAAGCGCCGAGATAGCGCGCGCGCTGCACCGCGATTTTGGAATCGAAAGCGTCGGCGCGATTTCACCTCTCGATTTTCCCGACGAGGACAAGATATTCGCTCAATTGAAAAACGCTCGCACGGTAATCGCCGACCCGCTTTACAAGCCGGCCCTGCCTAAGGGCTGCCGCTTCCTTTCTCTGCCCCACGAGGGCTATTCGGGAAGGATTTTCAGGGATCAGATTCCGCTCATCATGGGCGGAAATTTTAACGAATGGATTAAAAAGGAGCTTTCTCTATGAAAAAGTTTATTGCTTTACTTATCTGTGCAGCGCTGTTGACGATTTCGGCGGGCGCGGAAGCGTCGCACATTATAACGGACCACGCCGGCGACAGCGTCGCCGTGCCGGAAAAGATCGAGCGCATCGCGGTGGCGGGGATACTGCCGTTCCCGTCGGTGCTCACGGTGTTTTTAGGCTCGGCTGAGAAGCTCGTCGGCATACCGCCTGCGTCGATGGGCGCGGCGAAGGCCGGCCTGCTGGGTGAAATTTTCCCCGAGATACTGAAGGCTGAGACGAATTTCACGTCTGGGCTCGACCTCAACATCGAAGAGTTGATGCGCCTGCGTCCGGACATAGTCTTTTACCTCGCCGGCAACAAGGAGATGGGCAGAATGATAAAAAACGCCGGCTTGACCGCCGTGGCGATATCGCCGACTAAATGGGATTACGATGTGATGCGCACGTACGACGAATGGATAAAGACGCTGAGCTCCATCTTCCCGGAGAACAAAAAGGCGGAAGCCGCCTCCTCGTACAGCCGGGGCATCTACGGCGACGTGCAGAAGAGGGTGAAGAACGTTATGCCGGAAGAGCGCAAAAAAGTCCTCTTCCTCTTCCAGTACGACGACAAGCGCATGGTGACGTCGGGGCGCAGCTTCTTCGGGCAATACTGGTGCGACGCCATAGGCGCCAAGAATGCGGCCGAGGAGGTGCCGGCGGACAACGCTAACGCCGTCATCACGATGGAGCAGGTATATAGGTGGAATCCCGACGTGATCTTCATAACGAACTTCACGCCGGCGATGCCGGACGATCTATACAACAACAGGATAGGCGGCGACAACTGGTCCAATGTGGCGGCCGTGAAGAACCACGCGGTCTACAAGATGCCTCTCGGCATGTACCGCTCTTACACGCCCGGCGCGGACACGCCGATAACCTTCATGTGGATGGCTCAGAAGGTCTACCCCGAGCTCTTCGGCAAGATAAACGTGGAGAGGGAGGCCTATTCATATTACAAAAAGATTTTTGGAATCACCCTAACGGACAAACAGCTGAAGGGTATCTTCAATCAGGGGCGCGCCTCCGCCGAAGGCTTCAGACAGTAGCTGATGCGTGAAAGAACCGCGTTCGCCCTGATAGCCGCCGCGCTTGTAGTTTCTCCCGTAACGGCGGTGATGGCGGGCAGATTTCCCCTTTCGGCGCACGATACGATCTCGGCGCTCTGCCCTTGGCTCTGGAGCTCCGAAGCGCCGCAGGTGGTGCGCGACGTGGTGCTGAATATACGGCTGCCGCGCGTGCTGCTCGCGATGCTTGCAGGTTCCGGGCTCGGCGTTGCGGGCGGAGCCTTTCAGGCGCTCTTTTCCAACCCGCTCGCCACTCCCGATACTCTCGGCGTGGCGACGGGCGCCTCCTTCGGCGCGGCGCTCGGCATTTTGCTCGGGCTTCCGTCGTTCGGCGTGCAGCTCTGCGCCCTTGCGTCGGGGCTCTTCGCGGTGGCGCTCGTGATGTTCGTCAGCCGCATCCGCGGCTCCTCGTCGGTGATCATGATGATACTTGCCGGCATGGTGACGAGCGCGCTCTTTTCCGCGCTCGTGTCGCTTGTGAAATACGCCGCGGATCCACAAGACGTTCTGCCTGCCGTGACCTTCTGGCTTATGGGCAGCCTTTCCGGCACCACGCGCGAAAGCGTGACGCTCGGCGCGCCTCTGATAGTCGCCGGGGTGACGGTGATATGGCTTTACCGCTGGAGGCTCAACGCTATGACCCTTTCGGAAGACGAGGCCGTTTCCCTGGGAGTAGACGTCAAGAGGACGCGCTTTGCCGTGATAGCGAGCGCGGCGGCGATAACCGCCTCCGTCGTTTCGATGTGCGGCCTTATCGGATGGGTGGGGCTGCTTATACCTCACGCTTCGCGCATGGCCTTCGGCAACGACAACAGGCGCGTCGTGCCGGCGAGCGTCGCCTTCGGCGCGCTCTTCATGCTCGCTATAGACACTGCTGCGAGGAGCTTGACGGCGTCCGAAATACCTGCGTCTATACTGACGGCCGTCATAGGAGCGCCTTTTTTCATCTTCCTGCTGAGAAAGACGGGGGGAATCAAGGCATGACGGCCGAAAATACCGCCGCCGAGCCGATGGCCCCCCTTTTTGAAGTCCGCGGCGGCTGCTTCTCCTACGGCGACGGCGACGTGCTCTGCGATATAAATTTCTGCGTCGGCGAGCCGGATATACTCTGCGTATTAGGCGCGAACGGCGCGGGAAAGACGACCCTGCTGAAATGCATGCTCGGCCTGCAGAAGTGGAAGCGCGGCGCCTCCTATCTGAGAGGCAGAAGGGTCGAAAGTATCCGGGCGAAAGAATTTTGGAGCTCCGTGGGCTACGTCCCTCAGGCGAAGCTCTCCTCCTTCGCCTATACCGTCGGCGAAATGGTGCTGCTTGGAAGGAACTCGCACATCGGCGGACTTTCAATGCCGAAGGAGCGCGACAGGGAGGCGGCGCGCGGCGCTATGGAGCTTGCCGGCGTATCGGACCTCTCCGGCAGGCTGTGCAGCAGGATAAGCGGCGGCGAATATCAGCTTGTGCTGATAGCGCGCGCCCTTGCCGCCGAACCTCGCCTCCTTGTGCTCGACGAGCCGGAGTCGAACCTCGATTTTAAAAATCAAAAGAGGGTGCTCTCGACGATATCGACGCTCTGCAAGGAGCGCGGTATAGCCGCGATACTTAACACCCATTACCCGGAGCACGCTATGGACATCGCGCAGCGCGCCCTGCTGCTGCTCCCGGACAGGAGCGCGATATACGGCAGCGCCGCGAACGTGCTGAACGAGGAAAATTTAAAGCGCGCGTTTGAGATCGACGTATACATACACCGCTTCAAGATAGGAGGACGCGCTTACGCGAGCATCCTGCCCGTCGACGGCGAAGAAAAGAGACAGACGGAAAGGCTGAGAGAAATGGAGACAAGGATAGCGCAGATAGGAATAATAGTAGAGGACCCGGACGCGGCTGAGAAGATAAACAAGCTGCTGCACGAATACAGCGAATTTATCATAGGGCGCATGGGCATGCCGTACAGAGAGCGCAACATTTCGATAATAAGCGTGATCATCGACGCGCCGAACGAAAAAATAAGCGCCCTCTCCGGAAAGCTCGGAATGTTTCCAGGGGTGAGCGCGAAAACGGTTTACTCAAAGCTGTGATGCGGCGCTTCGTCAGGGCTTGTCGTCACAGCGAGCCCTTCAGCCCGAGCATCATGTCGCCGCCCTCGAAGAGAAATATCGGCGCGCCCGGCCTCCTCCTCGCGGCAGGGTAGGATGCAGCAGTGGCGAAAAAGCGTTGCACCGCCTATTGTATGGGAGGCGCGCTGCGGATATACTATTGCCATGTTTATGCTGTTTCCGTTCCTTCTTCCTATATACGTGACCCTGAGGCTCCTCCTGCCGCTGCAGCTTTCGGTCCCCGTAAAAATCGCCGCTTCCTTTCTACTCTTTGCCGCGGCGCTTAAACAACAGTTCTTCATGCGCTTCGGCGGGGACTTCTTTTCGCCGGAGCTGCCGCAGTGGCTCATAGTCGCCTACGGCTGCGCGTTCAGCGCCCTATTTCTGCTCTTTGTCTTCACGCTCTGCAAGGATGTCTTTCAAATCGTGGCTTTGTCCGCGAGATTCTTCTTTCCGCGGCTGCCGCGTTTTTCTCCGACCTCCCGCGCGGCGGCGGCAATCTCCGCGCTCTCCCTGCTGCTCGCCGTCTACGGTGCTTACGAAGCGCAGCGTCTGCCGCGAGTCGTGGAGATAAAAATTCCACTAGCGAATCTGCCGCCGGAATTTGAAAACTTCAAAATCGCTCTGCTCTGCGACCTGCATATAAGCGCGTCGCGGCGCGCGGATTTTGCGCGCGCCGTCTCCGAGAGGACGAACGCACTGTCGCCCGACCTGATACTGATCGCGGGGGATTTTATCGACGGCGCGAGAGAAGTCAGAAGCGGAGACGTCCTTCCCCTCGCTGCGCTGCGCGCGCCGTGCGGAGTCTTGGGAATCCTTGGCAACCACGAATATTATTTTGGGCCAGACGAATGGATGAGCTTTTTCGAAGAAGAGCTCGGCATAAAAATGCTGCTGAACGCGCATGCGCTGATTTCGCGCGGCAACGCGGAAATCGCCGTCGCCGGCCTGGCGGACGAAGTGGCGCGCCGTTTTTCCGGCCGCGAGCCTCCGGATGTGAAGAAAGCCCTTTGGGGAATCCCTGCCGGTGTTCCGATAATACTTTTAGACCATCGGCCCGGGGCCGCGAAGAGAAACGCCGCGGCGGGCGCGGACTTGCAGCTCTCGGGGCACACGCACGGCGGTATGGCTCCCTTTCTGTCGCCCATAGTGAAAAAATTCAACGGCGGCTACCTGCGCGGCCTCTACCGCGTCGGCGCGATGAAGCTCTACGTCTCTCCCGGCACGGGCATATGGAACGGCTTTCTGCTGCGCCTCTTCGATCCTTCCGAGATAACCGTGATACTGCTTACGGCGTTGAAGTGATTCCCTGCCGTGAAAATTTCCGGCGCATAAAAGACAGATAATCTACCGGCCGCGCTGTCGGAATACTCCGCGTTCGTCGCGCTAAACGGCAAATGTCAGATGCGCGCGGGCACTTTCTGGATGTAAAATATCAGAGGCGGCCGCGGGCTGTCGTTTTGCGACGGCCGAATCCTTTTGGCGGCGAGGCATTGGAGTGAGCGATATGGTCGGCGTTGTTGATGTTGGAGGAGGTATGCGCGCGGTGTACGGCGCTGGCGTCTTTGATTACTGTCTGGATCGCGGCATCCGCTTCGATTACGGCATCGGCGTCTCAGCCGGAGGCGCGAACATAATATCTTACCTTGCGGGACAGAGGGGGCGGAATTACCGTTTTTACACGGAGTATTCGCTTCGGAAGGAATACATGGGCGTCGGACGCTTTCTGAAGACGGGAAATTATATCGACCTCGATTACATCTACGGAACTCTGACGAATTCCGACGGCGAGGACCCCCTCGATTACGACGCCGTGATGAACTCGGATATCGATATGTGCATCGTCGCGACGGACGCGGAGAGCGGGGAAGCCGTCTATTACGCCAAAAAAGATTATAAGAGGGACGACTACGGGATGATCAAAGGCTCCTGCTGCGTCCCGATCGCCGACAGGCCGTACCGTTACCGCGGAAGGCTGCTCTACGACGGCGGGCTGAGCGATCCTATCCCGCTCGAAAAGGCGCTTGCCGAAGGGTGCGACAGGGTCGTCGTCATCCTGACGAGGCCGAGGGATTACGCCGAGAGGGAGACTCTCATCTCTTTTCTCATAAGAAAAAAATATCCTAAAGCGGCAAAGGGGCTTTCGATGCGCGCGAAACGCTACAACGCACAGCTCGCGCTCTGCAAAAGATACGAAAGCGAAGGCAGAGTCCTCATCGTTGCGCCGGATGACATAGGACGTGTGAGGATGTTGTCGAAAAACAGGAACGCGGGAAAATATCTGTACGAAAAAGGATATCGCGACGCCGAAGCGATATCGCGCTTTTTAAAAAGGGGCAGAGGACGCAAATAAAGCGCCTTGCCGGCTCGCCGACGGAATGCTGTTTAATCTATGAAATTTCAGGTCAAGATATCATCGTCGAGCGAACTGCGCCTCGAAATAAAAAAACGGCGGTGCGGTTGAGACCCATGGAAAAAATTTTCGCGATGCGGGTGTGAAATGCCGTCACTTATGTTAAAATGCTATGGTTGAACGTAGGGCGTTGGAATATTTGAAAGGGGAAAATAAATTGAAGACAGAGATACTTTCGCAAGAGAAGGAAATAGTTGAAGCTAAAGCGCAGTTCACCGCCGAAGAGATCGCAAAGGCGATCGACGAGACTTACAAAAAAATTTCAAGAGAGGCCAACATTAAGGGTTTTCGCAAGGGCAAGGTGCCGCGCAGGGCTATAGAGCTCTATTTCCCGAAGGAGACGGTGCTGGCCGAGACGCTTGAAAAAATCATTCCGGACGCCGTTGACAAAATGGTCGAAGAGTTCGAGCTGAAGCTCATCGGAGAGCCGGAGCTGAAGCCGGAGAAAATAGAAGAAGGCAAGGGTTACGAGTTCACGGTCAAATTCGAAGTGACACCGGATATAGAGCTTCCCGACATCTCCGAGATAGAGATCGAAAAGCCGATATACGAGACGACGCCGGAGATGGTGCAGGCCAGGATGGATAGTATAATCGACGCCTACAGCGAGTTGGTCCCGACCTACGAAGAGCGCCCGCTTACAAAGGAGGACTATGCCTCCGTGAAGTTCGACACGATAGTATGCCATGAGGATGGCAGCGAGGAAAAGGCCGAAGAGGGGCGGAAGACGGAGATTTTCCTCGGAGCTCCGAACTCGCGCCCCGAAGTGGTAGACGCCATAGTCGGCAGAAAGCCCGGAGAAAAAGTATCGGTCGAGCTTCCCCTATCGGGCGAAGATGCGAAGACGGATCATGCGCTGAAGAGCCGTCATGAGATAGAGATACTCGGCATAATGAAGAAGAAGGACGACGAACTGACCGACGAAAAGGTGAAGGAAATCACCGGCAAAAGAATCGGCAGCATCGACGAATTCAGGGCCGAGATCGAGAAGCACCTTAAGGAAGCCGGCGAGGCGCGCAGCGCGGAGGCCATGAAGGACAACGCGCTCTTCGCGCTCTGCGACAAGATAGAGGTCGAGCTGCCGCAGAAGCTCGTCGAGCGCCAAAAGGCCGCGATGAAGAAGCAGCAGGAGGAGCGTCTCAAGGGAGACGACAAGACGTCGTTCGACGAGTACCTCGAGAAGAACGGAATGGACAGGGAAGTCTACGATACGGAGCTCGACGCTGCGGCGAGAAACATAGTGAAGCAGGCGCTCGTCCTTGAAGCCGTGGCCGATGAAAACGACATCCAATGCACGCCGGACGACCTTTCTAAGGAGATCGCGTCCGTTGCAAGGCGAATCGGAGTCGAGGAGAAGAAGTTCCAGGAATACGTCTACGGAGACGCCAACCGCCTTTACAACATAGCTGACAAGCTCCGCCACCGCAAGACGCTCGACTATCTCGTCTCTGCAATGAAGGTCAAGGAAAGCGCGCCGGAAAAAGAGGAAAAGGCGGAGGAAAAAGAGGGGGAATAGCTTATGAGTTATTACATTCCATTCGTTGTCGAGCAATCCGGGCGCGGCGAACGCTCCTATGACATTTACAGCCGTCTGCTGAAGGATAGGATAGTATTCCTCGGGACGGAGATCGACGATTCAGTGGCGAACGTCGTTGTCGCTCAGCTTCTCTTCCTTGAGAGCGAGGACCCGGACAAAGACATTTCACTTTATATAAACAGTCCGGGCGGCTCCGTTTCGGCCGGGCTCGCCATATACGACACGATGCAGTACATTCACCCCAACGTCTCGACCATATGCCTCGGCATGGCGGCGAGCATGGGTGCGGTGCTGCTGACGGCCGGCGCGTCCGGGAAGCGCTTCGCGCTGCCGAATGCGAAGATAATGATTCATCAGCCGATGGGCGGCATGCAGGGGCAGGCCTCTGACATAGAAATACACGCGAAAGAGATAGTCAAAACGCGCGAAACTCTGAACAAAATACTTGCAAAACACACAGGACAGCCGCTCGAGAAGATAACGACGGACACCGACAGGGATTATTATATGACGGCCGAGGAGGCTCTTTCCTATGGCCTTGTCGATAAGATAATCGAAAAAAGATAACACATCTCACGAGGGGATTCCTGCGGGAATCTCCTCATTTATGCAAGAGGTGCTTTCATGGCTATGGACAAGAACAACGATACAAAAGAGGCGGCAAGGGAAAGGGCTAAGAGCAGAAGGGGGCGCTGCTCCTTCTGCGGGAAGTCGCAGGACGAAGTTCCGAGGCTTTTCGCTGCTCCGCAGTCCAACGTTTACATCTGCTCAGACTGCGTACAGATATGCAACATGATGATGAGGGACAGCATGCCTCAGATGACTTACGAGTCTCCGCGCTATGATTCCGCCGGCTCCCCGGCTTCGCTTCCGGCTCTCGACGAGCTCCCCAAACCGCATGAGATAAAGGAGTACCTCGATCAGTACGTGATAGGGCAAAACCAGGCTAAGAAGGTCCTCTCTGTCGCCGTGTATAACCATTACAAGAGGATAATGAATCCGGCCGATGAAAGCGACGACGTAGAGCTGCCGAAGTGCAACGTGCTGCTCGTCGGTCCTACTGGGAGCGGAAAGACTCTGCTCGCGCAGACCCTCGCGAAGCGCCTCAGCGTGCCCTTCGCGATGACGGACGCGACTACGCTTACCGAAGCCGGCTATGTCGGTGAAGACGTAGAGAATATTCTACTGCGCCTCCTTCAGGCGGCCGATTTTGACATTCAGGCCGCGGAGCGCGGCATAATATATATCGATGAAATAGATAAAATCGCGCGCAAATCGGAATCCACCTCAATAACGCGCGATGTTTCCGGCGAAGGAGTGCAGCAGGCGCTGCTGAAGATAATAGAGGGCACCGTCGCCAACATTCCGCCGAAGGGCGGGCGCAAGCACCCGGCGCAGGAGACGATCCCCATGGATACTCACAACATCCTCTTCATCTGCGGCGGAGCTTTCGACGGGCTCGACAAGATCATCGCGCAGCGCACGAGCGAAAAACAGCTCGGCTTCGGCTCGGAGATAAAATCCAAAAGCGTGGGCGGCGATACGAACGAGCTGCTTAGAAAGCTCGAACCGGACGATCTCCGTGCCTTCGGCTTCATACCGGAGTTTATCGGCCGCCTTCCCGTTCTCGTCGCGCTCGACGCGCTTTCCGACGAGGACCTGATACGCATACTCAAGGAGCCGAGGAACGCACCGCTCAAGCAGTATAAGAAGCTCTTCTCGCTCGAGGATATAGACCTCGAATTTACGGACGACGCGGTTAAGACGATCGCGCAGAAAGCGGTCAAGCTGAACACCGGCGCGCGCGGCCTGCGCACGATCCTCGAAAAGCTCATGCTCGACCTGCAATACGAAATTCCCAATAAAGCGACGAATATCAAATCTCTTACGGTTACTAAGGAGTCAGTCGAAGGTACCGAAAAACCTATAATGGAGAGTGCTTCGCGTGCCAGTTCAGAGTGAGAGAAATATAGTCTGCCCCGTTATACCGGTCAGGGGGCTTGTAATTTTCCCCGGCGTGGTCTCGCCGCTCTTCGTCAGCAGGCCGCGTTCGATTCGCGCAGCGGAGGAAGCGGGGGAGCGCGACCGCATTATTTTCGTCGCGGCGGAAAAACGTCCCTATGCGGAAACGCTTACGCCGGGCAACCTCTACTCCGTCGGCACGGTCTGCAAAATGCTGCAGAACGTCCGGCTGCCCGACGGCTCTCTGAAGGTCGTCGCCGAAGGGGGTTACAGGGCGAAGAGCGTCAGGTTCGCGGACCACGACTCGTATATGCAGGCGTCGGTGGCGCCGCTCGACGACAGCAGAGGGCTCATAGCTAACCCACCTTCCGCACCAGTCAGGGCGCGTATGCGCGCGCTGCTTCGCGAGTTCGAGCAGAACGTCCGCCTCGACCCAAAGCTGCCCGACGAGATATACCGCTCAGTCAGCGACATAGACGACGCCTCGACGCTAGGCGACGTCATCGCGTCGCACAGCCGCCTCGAAATAGAAGACAAGCAGAAGCTGCTGGAAACCGCCGACGCGGAGGAACGTCTCGACCTTCTGCTGAGGATGCTCGTCGCGGAGAACAAGCTGCTCGCCCTCGAACGCGAGATCGAAGAAAAGGTGCGCTCCGAAATGGAAAAGGAGCAGCACAACTATTACCTTCGCGAGAAGCTGAAGGTGATAAACGAAGAACTGGGAGAGGAAAGCCCGGCTAACGAAGCGGAGGAAATGAGAGCCGCCGCTGCGGGCGCCGGCATGCCGGAAGCGATTCTCGAAAGGGTGAACAAGGAAATAAACCGCTTCGGCAAGCTTGCGCCCTTTTCGCCCGAGGCCGCCGTAGCGCGCTCGTATATAGAGACGCTGAACGAGCTGCCGTGGAACAAATCGACCGACGACTGCCTCGACCTCGGCAATGCGAGGCGCGTGCTCGAAGAGGATCACTACGGCCTTGAGGACGTCAAGAAGCGCATACTCGAATACCTCGCCGTGAAGAGCCGTGCCGGCGGCAAAATGCGCGCGCAGGTGATATGCTTCGCCGGGCCTCCCGGCGTCGGCAAGACGTCGCTCGGACGCTCGATAGCGCGTGCTATGGGGCGCAAATTCATAAACATTTCGCTCGGCGGCATGAGGGACGAGGCGGAGATACGCGGCCACAGGCGCACCTACGTCGGAGCGCTGCCGGGGCGGCTGATTCAGAAGATAAGGCAGTGCGGCGTCAACAATCCGCTCATATTGATGGACGAAATCGACAAGCTCGGCTCGGATTTCCGTGGCGACCCTTCGTCGGCTCTGCTCGAAGCCCTCGACCCCGAACAGAACTGGCACTTTGTCGATAATTTCCTCGAAGTCCCCTTCGACCTCAGCAAGGTGATGTTCATCACGACCGCCAACGCGACCGCGACGATTCCGCGCCCCTTGCTTGACCGCATGGAAGTGATCTCCCTTTCGGGCTACGTGATGGAAGAGAAGCTGAACATCGCGAAGCGGCATCTGCTGCCGCGGATAACGGCGGAACACGGGCTCGAAAAGAACGATATGAAGCTTTCCGACGCGGCTCTGAAAGAGATAATTTCTTCCTATACGATAGAGGCGGGCGTCAGGTCTCTCGACCGCGAACTTTCAAAGATCGCGCGAAGGGTCGCCGTCGAGCTCTCGGAGGGGAAGGGAAAAGTTTCGCTCTCGAAGGGCAGGTTGAAAGATGTCCTCGGCGCCCCGAAGCTTCACAGCACGAAAATCCCCAAGGATAAGACGCTCGGCACGGCGATAGGGCTCGCGTGGACCGAAGCCGGCGGTGACGTGATACTTATCGAATCCGCCGTGATGGACGGGAACGGCAAGGTCACCTACACCGGCAACTTAGGCGAGATAATGCAAGAGTCTGCGACCACGGCGCTCGCTTATCTGCGGTCTCACGCCTCCGATTATTCGCTCTCTGATTTCAAATGGAACAAGAAGGACATACATATCCATGTACCGGCCGGGGCTGTCCCGAAGGATGGGCCGTCGGCGGGCATAACGCTCGCGCTTTCGCTCGCGTCTACGCTCACTGGAAGAATGATCGTCGCAAGCTTCGCGATGACGGGAGAGATGACGCTGCACGGCAACGTGCTGCCGATCGGCGGAGTCAGGGAAAAGATTTTAGCGGCGAAACGATATGGAATCAAAGATATAATACTGCCCATATCGAACAAAGCAGACACATCCGAGCTGAGCGAATGGGTGCTTTCGGGGATGCATCTGCATTTTGTCTCGGATATCTCCGAGGTATTTGCCTTCGCGCTTGGAGAATAAAATGGCGGCGTGGAAATCTGAGCTCTTCTGCACGGCTTTCAACAAGGGGCAGCTCCCGGCGCCCGCTCTACCTGAAATCGTTTTTCTCGGGCGCTCTAACGTCGGCAAATCCACTCTGGTAAACGCGCTGCTCGGCAGGAGAATTGCCAAGGTCAGCTCTAAGCCCGGCAAGACGCGCAGTATAAATTTTTACGGCGTCGACGCCGGCGCCGATAAATTTTTTCTCGTCGACCTGCCGGGGTACGGCTACGCGGCATGCGGCGTGCAGGAGCGCCGGAGCTGGTGGCGTCTTATCGAAGATTACTTCGGACAGAAGAGGAAAATATCCTACGCCGTGCATCTCGTAGACTTCCGTCACGGCCCTCTCGCGAAGGACAGGGAACTCACAGAATGGCTCGACGAGCGGGAAGTGCCGCGCCTCGTCGTATTCACCAAAGGGGATAAGATATCTCCCGGCAAACGCAGAGCGCAGTATAACGCCCTCTTGCGCACAGGAATCGATTCTCTGCTGCCGCCCTTCGTCACCTGCGGAGTGAACGACGCGGATATGCAGAAGCTGCGCGAAGGAATCATCGAGGCGCTGAGGGAGATGATTCGGCTCGACGAGGCTGAAGCCGAGTAGAGTCGGAGCTTTACCCGGAGCCGGTATGTCGGAACGGCCGTACTGCCGGGAACGGGAATAGAAGGGCCGAGCCACCAGGCCGGTCCGTTGAGGAGGAAATCTGAAATGGATCCTGAAAAGACGCAGTTGAGCAAGGGCTACGACCCCGTACCCATCGAGGACAAGTGGTACGCGGAATGGGTGAAGAGCGGGCTCTTCCACGCCGACGAGACGTCGGCCAAGCCGCACTTCTCGATAGTCATCCCTCCGCCGAACGTGACGGGCTCTCTGCACGTCGGACACGCGCTCGACAATACGCTGCAGGATATTCTCTGCCGCACGAAGAGGATGCAGGGCTGCGAGGTGCTCTGGCTGCCCGGCACGGACCATGCCGGCATCGCGACGCAGAATGTGGTCGAACGCTCCCTTGCAGAAGAGGGCGTTTCACGCCACGACCTCGGGCGCGAGGAATTTGTGAAAAGAGTCTGGCAGTGGAAAGAGAAATACGGCAGCACGATCATCAATCAGCTCAAGAAGCTCGGCGCGTCGTGCGACTGGGAGCGGGAGCGCTTCACGATGGACGAGGGGCTTTCACGCGCGGTCCGCAAAATATTCGTCGAGCTGCACAGAAAAGGCCTCATCTACCGTGGCAAGTACCTTATCAACTGGTGTCCGAGATGTCAGACGGCGCTTTCCGACCTGGAGGTCGAGCACGAGGAGGAGGACGGAAGGTTCTACGAGGTCTCCTATAAATTCGCGGATGGCGGGGAGGGCGCCGTCGTCGTAATGACGACGCGTCCCGAAACGATTCTCGGAGACAGCGCGATAGCGATACATCCGCGCGACGAGAAGAATCGCCGCCTCGTCGGCAAAAAAGTCGTCGTGCCTCTCGTCGGGCGCGTGATTCCCGTTATAGAAGACAATATGGTCGACCCCGATTTCGGTACAGGCTGCGTCAAGATCACGCCGGCGCACGACCCCAACGACTTCCTCGTCGGACAGCGCCACAACCTCGAACAGATACAGGTCATAGACGGGCGCGGCGTGATGAACGAAAACTCCGGCAAGTATCGGGGCATGGGGAGGTTTGAAGCGCGCGAAGCCGTCGTAGAGGATCTGAAAAAGGCAGGGCTCCTGCTCTCCGTTACAGACCTCAAGCACTCTGTGGGGCACTGCTACCGCTGCCACACCGTCATCGAACCGTACCTTTCGGAGCAGTGGTTCGTCAAGACGCGCCCTCTCGCGGATGCGGGAGTCGCCGCGGTCAAGGCCGGCAAGATAAAATTCGTGCCCGAGCAGTGGACGAACGTATACTATCAGTGGATGGAAAACATCCGCGACTGGTGCATCTCCCGCCAGCTCTGGTGGGGGCACAGAATCCCCGCTTGGTACTGCGACGAGTGTGGCTGCGTCATGGTCGAAGAGGAGACGCCGCTGAAGTGCCCGAAGTGCGGCAATGCGAAGCTGCGCCAGGACGAGGACGTCCTTGACACCTGGTTCTCGAGCGGGCTCTGGCCCTTCTCGACGATGGGCTGGCCCGACGACACGCAGACGCTCAGAAAATTCTATCCGACGTCGGTGCTCGTAACGGGCTTCGACATCATATTCTTCTGGGTGGCGCGCATGATAATGTTCGGGCTCGAAGGGATGAAGGGCGAAGTGCCCTTCCGCGACGTTTACATCCACGCGCTCGTCCGCGACGAAAAGGGACAGAAGATGAGCAAGTCGCGTGGAAACGTCATCGACCCGCTGACGATAGTCAAGGATTACGGTGCAGACGCCCTGCGCCTGACGCTCGCGGCCCTCACGGTGCAGGGGCGCGACATCTTCCTCTCGACCGAGCGCATCTCGACCTACCGCCTCTTTATGAACAAGCTTTGGAACGCAAGCCGCTTCGCTCTTATGAACCTTGGCGCGAAAGGGGAGGAGCCCCGCATCGACGAAGGGGAGCTCAAGCTGCAGGACAAGTGGATTCTCAACAGGATATCACAGATATCGGCCGAGATGACGCGCCTGCTCGACGGCTACTTTTTCGGAGAGGCCGCGCGCCTCATGTACGACTTCACCTGGGGCGAGCTCTGCGACTGGTATCTGGAGCTTTCGAAACCCGCGCTGCGCGGCGAAGAGGGCGAGGCGCGCCGCAGGACGACGCAGGCCGTGCTGCTCGCGCTCTTTGAAGACGTGCTGAAGCTGCTGCATCCGATCATCCCCTTCGTCACCGAGGAACTGTGGCACGCCTTCCCCTTCGGTGAAGAGCTCATAGAGCGCTGCGGCTGGCCGAAGCCGCGCGTCGCGGAGATAGACGAAAAGCCCCTTTCGGATATGGCCTTCGTCCAGGACGTCGTGCGCGCGGTCAGGAACCTTCGCGCCGAGGCGCGCATCGCCCCTCAGCAGCTCATAGGCGGCGTAACCTTCAACGTGCACGACGCCGACAAGCTTGCGCTGTTGCGCTCCGCCGAAGAACAGACGTCGCTGCTGACGAAGGTAAAGAGAATCACCTTCGCGGAGGGAAGCTCCGAAAAGCCTGAAAAAAGCCTCGCGGCGGTACTCGACGGCGTACAGGTATATCTGCCGGTCGGCGAGCTCCTTGACGTGGAAAAAGAGATTCAGCGCCTGAAGAACGACATAGCGAAGCTCGAAAAGGAGATAGAGAAGGGCAAAGCGAAGCTCGCGAACAAAAACTTCGTCGAACGCGCGCCCGAAGAGGTCATTGAGAAGGAAAAGAGTGCCCTCGCCGACAACGAAACGAAGGCGCGCCGCATGAAGGAAAACCTCAGCAGCCTGACAGACTGATCTATATGAGCGAAAAAAAAGAATTTGCGGAAATAGAAAAAAAACTGCAGGCCATGGCGAGCCCCGGGATCCGCCCCGGGCTCGCCCGCCTTGCGAAGCTCCTCCTTGAAGCGGAGACGCCGCAGGATAAATTTCCGGCGGTCCACATCGCCGGTACGAACGGGAAGGGATCGACCGCCGCGTCGCTCTATTCGATTCTGCGCGCGTCCGGCTATAAGACGGCGCTTTACACGAGCCCTCATCTGGTAGATTTTTCCGAGCGCCTGGAAATCGACGGCAAAAGGATATCCTCCACCAAATGGCGCGGCGCGATAGCGGAGATCGAATCTATAATAGGAAGGACGCCCTTCTTTTCCGAGAATCTGCCGACGTACTTCGAACTGACGACGGCGGCTGCGATGCTGATAACGGCCGAGGAGGAGCCGGACGTCGCGATATTCGAGGCGGGGATGGGCGGACGCCTCGACGCTACGAACATACTTGGGGACGTCAGGCTCAGCGTCATCGTCCCGATAGGGCTCGATCACATGGAATATCTCGGCGGCACCCTGGCGAAGGTGGCGGCGGAAAAATTTGCGATAATGCGCAGGGGCGCGCCCGCGCTCTTCGCCGGAAGCAAAGAGCTAAACGCGCAGTTCGCCGCGGCGGCGAAGTCGAGCGGCGCCGTCCCGTACATTTTTTCTTCGCTGCGCCGAATAACCGACGCGTCGTACTCTCTGCGCGGCTGCGACTTCACGCTCGCCGACGCGGCCGGCGCGAAAGATTCATATCACACGCCGCTCGTCGGGACCTTCCAGCCGGAGAACGCTTCTCTTGCGGTAACGGCTGCCGAGCTTCTGGCGAAGGATTTCCCGAAGATCACTAAGCAGACGATAAAAGCCGGTGCCGCCTCCGCCGTCTGGCAGGGACGCATGGAGGTCGTCTCCCCGCGGCGCCCCTTTATCATAGACGGCGGACACAATCCGCACGCTATGAGGCGCGTGGCTCAGACGCTCAAAACATTGCTGCCCGGCCGGCGCGTGAATATCGTCGTCGCGATGATGAAGGACAAAGAAGTAGGACGGGCCCTCGCATATCTGCGAGGCGCGGACGCGGCCCTTTTCTGCACGCAGGTGCCGGGCAGCGCGCGCTCCCTCGACGCCTATGAGATGAAGCGCGCCGCGGAAGCGGAGGGGCTCGAAACGGCTGGCGGCTACGACGACCCGGTAGAGGCGATAAACGCGGCGCTTGCGCTGCCTTCGCCGCTGCTCTGCTGCGGCAGCCTCTTTCTCGTCGGCTACATAAAGGAACATATAGGTGAACTTCGAGGGCTTTAAAACGACGGAAGACGGACGCGGCGTCGTCGTAGAAATGGCGATGCCGCCTCTTTTACGCGGACATTTTTTCGCTAAGCTCTACGCGAGGGGGGAGATGAACGACGCGGCCCGCGGCGACCCGGGCGCCGTGTGGAGGACGCTTTCCGCGGAGTACGGAGAGACGCCGCTCGTCGCGCCGCATCAGGTGCACGGCACGAGGATAATCGAGGCCGGAGAGGCTGTGGCCCTGCCGCTGCGCCCCGAGGCGGACGCCCTGCATATCGCGCCCTCTTCGTCGGCCTTCGCGAGCCTGCGCTTTGCCGACTGCGCTCCGGTCGTGATCGCCGGCCGCGCCGAAGAGCCGTGGATGTATATACTTCATTCGGGCTTCAAAGGCACGCTTCAGAATATATCGGCCGCCGTGCTCCAAAACGCCGCGGAGAGGTACCGCTCTTTCTCCCCACGCGGCGTATGGGCGTGGGTCTGCCCCGCGATCGGCGCCGAGTGTTACTCGCGCAGAAGGGAGGATCCGTCCGCCGCGGAGGCCGTTGAAAAATTTTCCGCTGAAAACTTCCGCGAGGATGGAGAATTTTTCAGATTCGACATCAAGCGCGAGATAGCGCGCCAGATCGCCGATTTCGGCGTGCCGCGCGGCAATATTTTTATTTACGACTGTTGCACGTCCTGCCGCCGCGATTATTTTTACTCCTACCGCGCCGGCGACGGGGAAAAAAGGCTTTTTCTTTTGGCGGGGAAGGCCAAAAGCGCTGGGAAAGTGTGAGAATGTTAAAAGGCTGGATAATAATTTTTACGGCCGAGAGGTGAAGCAAATGGAAAATATCCGGGTGGGAGTCGTCGGCGTGGGGCATCTGGGGATGCACCACGCGAGGGTTTACACGGAAATTTTAGGCGCCCAGCTTGTGGGCGTCGTCGATATAAACGAGGAACGAGCACAGACGATAGCGGAACCGCTTGGCGTGCCGGCTTACGGCGATTTTGCAACGTTCCTGAGAATCGCCCGCCCGGACGCGGTCAGCATAGTCGTCCCGACGAGCAAACATTACGAGATCGCGAAGGTCGCTATGGAGCACGACGCGCACGTGCTCGTGGAAAAGCCGGTAACGACGAGCGTCGACGAGGCTGAGAAGCTGCTTAACCTGGCGGTGGAAAGGGACGTCATACTTCAGGTCGGCCACATAGAACGCTTCAACAGCGCGGTGGAGCACGTGCGCGAATTCGTCAAAGACCCCTATTTCATACAGACGCGTAGGGTCGGCCCCTTCTCGCCGCGGATAAGCGACGTCGGCGTCGTCCTCGACCTGATGATTCACGACGTGGATATAATCCTCTCGATGGTCAACTCTGAGCTGATATCCATATCGGCGATGGGGCGCTGCATACGCACCGACCACGAGGACATCGCCTCGGTGCAGCTGCGCTTTGCGAACGGCGCGATGGCTCAGATTCTCGTGAGCCGCGTCAGCGAAAAGCGCCAGCGCATGATGGAGATAACGGAAGCCGAGAGGTTTGTCACGGTGAACTTCGAGACGCAGGACATAACGGTGCAGCGCAGTGTCCGCGAGAGCGGCGGCAATATCGTCGAGGTCGTTGAGCATCCCGTCTTCCCGAAGACCGAGCCTCTGAAGATGGAGCTGCAGCATTTCATATCCTGCATACGCGACGGGCTCCAGCCCATGGTCGGCATCAAGGACGGCAAGCGCGCGCTCGAGGTCTGCGTCGCCGCGCTGCGCCAGATACACGAGGAAAAGCCGCAGAGCGCGTCCATCCTTTCCGCGATGTAAAAAACCGACGGCGGCCGCCGCTTCGAGAGTCGTTAAAAAAATCAATGACAGCTGCCGATTTAAGAGTTATTATTAAGAGAGGGAAAGATTTTTTCCTCTCTTTTTTGTGCACTCAGATGCCGGAAGGGTGATTTGCAAGTTGGCGGAAATTTTTAAAAACATACCATCTGTAAATATCCAGGCTTTCGCAGCGCTGGCGCTCTTCTGCGTTTCGCTCTTTCTCGCCAGGATGATTGTGAACATACAGTCGGGAAAGTGGCCCGGAAACGAGATGTGGATCACTTATCTGCGGGTCGTCCTCGGCTTCACCTTTGCCGCGTCGATAGGCCTCGGTTTCTACAGCTTCGCGGGAATCGACATCCTTTTCGGCCGAGGCGGACTCTGATGCGCAAAAATTTCTTGATGCTCCGCAACCAATACAATAGACAGGGAGAGTTTGATCGATGAATAATCTGCTCGAGCGCGCCGCAGCGGGCGACATAAGGGCGATAGGACGGCTGATCAGCCTTGTGGAAGCCGAGAGTTCGTCTTCGAAGGACATTATGAAGACGATATATCCAAAAAGCGGGCGCGCGCATGTGATAGGCATAACAGGAAGTCCGGGCGCCGGCAAAAGCACCTTCGTCAACAGGCTGATCGCACAGTTCCTCGCCGAAGGCAAAAGGGTCGGAGTCATCGCGATCGACCCCTCGAGCCCTTTTACGGGCGGAGCCATTCTCGGCGACCGTCTACGCATGCAGGACCACGCGCTAGAAGAGGAGGTCTTCATCCGCAGCATGGGATCGCGCGGAAACCTCGGCGGCGTGAGCCGCAGCACTCACGAAGGCGCGCTGATCCTCGATGCCTGCGGCTACGACGTAGTTATAGTCGAAACGGTCGGGGTCGGGCAGTCCGAGGTCGACATCGTCAAAATCGCCGATACCGTCTGTCTCATACTTACGCCGGGAATGGGCGACGACGTCCAGATCATGAAGGCCGGCATTATGGAGATAGCCGATATATTCGTTGTAAACAAGGCCGACAGGGAAGGAGCCGACAAGGTTGCGGCAGACGTGCAGGTCATGCTGAAGATGCTCGGCGAAAGGGAATGGGTCCCTCCCGTCGTGCTCGTCTCTTCGCAGAAAAACACCGGCGTCGACCAGGCCAAAGAGGTGATAAACAAGCACTCCGCGTATCTGGCGGAGAGCGCGGAGGGCAGGCGCCGCCGCTGGTCGCAGCTCGAAATGGAGGTCGAGGCGATACTGCGCGGCGAAATTTCTTCTATTGTCGAAAAGGAATGGAAAGAGCGCCGGAACGACGGGCTGATGGAGGACCTGTCCGCGAGGAAGTGCGATCCCTATACGCTCTCCGGAGAAATTATTCAGAAGATAATAAAGTAAATTTTTACGGAGGAATAGATAATGAAAATCGCGGTAGCTTCCGACCACGCCGGTTACAAATTGAAAGAAGAAATAAAGAGACACCTCGCAGAAAAAAATTACGATGTGCTCGATTTTGGGAGCGCGTCGGCGGAGCTGAAGGTAGATTATCCGGACTGGGGCTTCAAGGCGGCCGGAGCGGTCGCGAGCCACAAGGCGGAGCGCGGCATACTAGTCTGCGGCACCGGCATAGGCATGAGCATAGTCGCGAACAAGGTGCGCGGCATCCGCGCGGCGCTCTGTCACGACCATTTCACGGCTGTAATGAGCCGCCGCCACAACGACGCGAACGTGCTTGTGCTCGGCGCGCGCGTGCTCGGCGCCGACGTGGCGCGCGACATGGTCGATGTGTGGCTCGACGAGCCCTTTGAAGGAGGGCGCCACTCCTTCCGTCTTGACAAGATATCAGCCTACGAGGAGGAGAACTGCAAGAAGCTCGAAGCCTCCTCCGGCGGCGGACGCACTGTCGTCATAGACCATCCCCTCGTGCGCCACAAGCTCGGCCTCTTGCGCAACAAAGAGACGTCGTCGAAGGACTTCCGCGACCTCGTTCAGGAGGTCGCCGGGCTGATGGTCTACGAAGTAACACGCCATTTGCCGCTCGAAGAGACGGAGATCGAGACTCCGATCGAAAAGACGCGCGTCTTCACTCTCTCCGGCAAGAAGCTCGCCGTCGTTCCGGTGCTGCGCGCCGGGCTCGGCATGGTCGAGGGCATACTGAAGCTTGTGCCTAACGCGAAGGTCGGGCACATAGGGCTTTACCGCGATCCAAAGACGCTGAAGCCGGTCGATTATTACTGTAAACTGCCCTGCGATATTTCTGAAAGGGAAATTTTCGTCGTCGACCCGATGCTGGCGACGGGCGGCTCCGCCGTGGCGGCAGTCGGCCATATCATAGAGAGGGGCGGAAAGAAGATATCTCTCGTCTCGCTCATCGCGGCTCCCGAAGGCATAGCGACCTTCCATGAGGCGCATCCCGACGTCGATATATTTGTCGCCGCAGTCGACAGCCATCTGAACGAACACTGCTACATCGTTCCGGGGCTTGGAGACGCCGGAGACAGATTGTTCGGCACAAAATAACTGACGCGAAGGGAAATTAATTTGCTTTCGATTTATCTCTTTACGCTTTTAAACTTCCTCTGGGGACTCGTCGGCACGCCCGTCGCGATCGCTCTTGCGCGGAAATTCAGGCTGCTCGACGTCCCCGGAGGAAGAAAGAAGCACGGCGGCATAATGCCGCGCGGCGCCGGGCTCGTGCTTTGGAGCGGTTACCTGATATGGGCGCTCTTCACCGGAAACCCAGGCGTCGAAGTGCCCTATATCGCGACGGGGGCTTCGCTGATCTTCATAGTCGGCTACATGGACGACATGCATCCGCTGCCCCCGCTGCTGCGCCTCGCCTTTCACCTTTTCGCGGCGCTGTGGGTCGCCTTTCCGCTCCCGATACCTTTCTGGCAGCGCGCACTCTTTACCCTGTGGATTGCCGGCTCGACGAACGCCTATAACCTCATAGACGGGATGGACGGGCTGTGCTTGACGATGACTCTGATAACGTCCGTCTGCGCGCTCACCTTCGGCGGGGCTTCGGCCTGGCTGCCCTTCTGCGGCCTCGTCTTCGGTGTGCTGCTGTGGAACTTTCCGCAGCCACGGACCTTTCTCGGCGACGGAGGCAGCACGCTCCTCGGCTATATATGTTCTTCGCAGCTTGCGTGGAGCATTTTCCCCAGCGCCTTCGGCAGAAATTTTATTTATCTCGCTCTTATACTGCTATTTTTAGGCGGGGTCCCCGTGATCGATACTCTCTTCGCGATGACGAGGCGAATGCTTCACGGAAAATCGCCTTTTGAGCCGGACAGGGGACACGCACATCACAAGCTCCAGGATATGGGGCTGCCGAAGTCTGCCACCTTGATAGTCATGGGGGCCGCGCACGCTTTGATAATCGCCTTCGGCATCCGTCTGCTCGGAGTGCCGCTTTTTGATATTTTCTGATTTGGAGGGAGCCGAAAATGGAGAGGAAAAAAGTTGTATGCGTGATAGGCACGAGGCCTGAAGCCATCAAAATGGCTCCGGTCGTCAAGGCTCTCGCCGCCGACGCGTCATTCGACGTGCGCGTGCTTGCTACGGGACAGCACGCGGCCATGCTCGACCAGGTGCTCGACTTCTTCGGCCTGTCGGCTGACAGAAACCTGCATATAATGAGGGAGCGTCAGTCGCTCGACTATATAACCTCGTCGGTGCTTACCGGCGTAGGAGAATATTTTGACGGCGCAGGGGCGGCCGCGGTGCTCGTACACGGCGACACGACTACGACCTTCGCTGCGGGGCTCGCGGCCTTTTACCGCGGTATCCCGATCGGACACGTCGAAGCGGGGCTGCGCAGCGGAAACATGCGTCTGCCGTTCCCGGAGGAGATGAACCGCGTGCTGGTCGACAAGATGATAACCTGGGGTTTCGCCCCGACAAAGCTCGCCGCGGAAAACCTCAGAAAGGAAGGTCTGCCCGAGGGCGCGATAAGCGTCACCGGCAACACCGTCATAGACGCACTCTTCTACACGATAACGAAACGCAGGAGCCCCGAGGCCGGCGAGCTTTCCGTACTTCCGGACGGAGCGCCCTTCCTTCTCGTCACGGCGCACCGCCGCGAATCGTGGGGCAGGCCGCTCGAAGGCATATGCGAGGCGCTCGTTGAAATACTGGACGCGCACCCCGACGTCTGGATGGTCGTCCCGATGCACAAAAACCCGGCGGTCCGTGAGACGATCGGAAAATATCTAGGCGGGCGCGACAGGGCGATACTCTGCGACCCGCTTGACTATCCCGATTTCGTATGGGCGATGAACACGTCAAAATTTATTTTGAGCGACAGCGGCGGCGTTCAGGAGGAAGCTTCCGCGATAAAGAAACCCGTGCTGATACTGCGCGACGTCACGGAGCGCCCGGAGGTCGTCGAACAGGGCAGCGGTCTCCTCGTCGGAGTGCGGAAAGAGAAGATACTTGCCGCGGCGCTCAGGCTGCTCGAAGAGCCGGGGGCGATCGCGGCGATCGAAAAGAGGTGCGAAGCCCAGCCCTTCGGCGACGGCACCGCATCTGTTAAAATAGTAAATACACTTAAGGAGAGCCTTCTGAAATAGATGGAAAGCAGCGAAGAGAAAAAAATGGCGGAAAAAATGCTAATAAGAGGCGGCAGGAAACTGCGCGGGACCGTAGACGTCCAGGGCGCTAAAAATGCCGCTCTGCCCGTCATGGCCGCGTCGATTCTGTTGAAGGGAGGTTCGCTCTCGCTCGAAGGTGTCCCCGACCTCTATGACATACGCACGATGCGCGACCTGCTGTCGGATCTCGGCGCTTCGGTAACCTTCAACGGCCACAGGATGAGGATCGACGTACCGGAAAAATTAAAAGCCGACACTCCCGTCGAACTCGTCCGCAAGATGCGCGCCTCGTCGCTCGTGCTCGGTCCGCTCGTCGCGCGCTGCGGACGCGCGCACCTACCGCTGCCGGGCGGTTGCGTGCTCGGCAGCCGGCCTCTCGATTTCCATCTTAAAGGGCTCGCGAAGATGGGATCGGATATCGAGCTTAAGTCGGGCGCGGTGAACGCGACCGCGGGACGGCTCAAAGGGACGACGATAACTCTCGAATACCCTTCCGTGGGAGCGACGGAGAATCTGATGATGGCGGCTACTTTAGCCGAAGGGACGACCTTTATAGAGAACGCCGCGAAGGAGCCGGAGATCGTGAATTTGGCCGAGATTCTGCGTCTTATGGGAGCCTCGGTGAGCGGCGACGGCGGTGAGACCATTCGCGTGAGCGGAGTGACTTCGCTGCACTCAGCGACGGGCCGGATAATACCGGACAGGATAGAGGCCGCGACCTATCTGATAGCCGGCGTGATCACGGGCGGCGCGGTCACAGTGAGAGGCATTCCGGCCGCCTATATGGAGGCGATACTGAACAAGTTGGAAGAGGCGGGGGCGGAAATAGACGTCTTTGGAAACGAAATAACCGCGAAGTGCGGCGCGCCGCTCAAGGGCGTCACCGTCAAGACGATGCCCTATCCGGGCTTCCCGACGGATGTGCAGCCCCAGATGATGGCGGCGCTGACTTTAGCGTCGGGGACGAGCGTAATACATGAGAGCGTCTTCGACTCGCGGCTGCTGCATATCAGCGAGTTCAAAAAGGTGGGCGCGAAAATCGAGGTGCAGGACAACGTCGCGATCATCACGGGCGTGCCCTCTTTGACCGGAGCAGAGGTGCATTCTTCGAACCTGCGCGCCGGAGCGGCGCTGATACTGCTCGGACTCGCGGCCGAAGGCGAAAGCACGATCTGCGAACTACACCACGTCTGGCGCGGCTACGAAGGACTCGTCGAAAAGCTGCGCTCTCTCGGCGCGGATATCGAATACGCCGATTGACGGAAGATAAAATGGCGGAAGAAAGAGAGCGGATCAACGATAAGATAACGACATCGGCCTTCGTCGGAGCAGCCGGCACGGGGAAGAGCCAGCGCGCCCAGCTCGTCGCCTCTTTAGTCGACGCTGATTATATAATCGACGACGGGCTCGTGATATACAAGGGCAGCATCGTCTGCGGAAAGAGTGCGAAGTCTGAGAGGAATCAGGTCAGCGCTATAAGGCGCGCGCTTTTTGAGTTCGAAGAGCACCGCCAGGCCGTGATATCCTTCTTCAAATCGGCCGCGCCCGCGTCTGTGATGGTTATAGCGACGTCCGACGGCATGGCGCTGAAGATACTGCGCCGCCTCAGACTGCCCGCCCCTTCGCAGATCGTGCACATCGAAGACGTCGCGACGCCGGAGGAGATAGTGAAGGCGCGCAGGGAGCGCTTCAAGAAGGGACAGCACGTGATACCCGTCTCGCACGTCCTCGTGCGGAAGAATTTCGCCGGCAAACTCGTCGGCCAGCTGAGGGTGTTCTGGAAGTCGAAGGACAAGCGCGAAGGCGAAAAGACGATAGTGCGTCCGCCCTTCAGCTTTTACGGCGACGTGCATATAGAGCCCGAAGCGATAAAAGAGCTCGTCTCTTTTATCGCCGGCAGGACAGCCCAGATCGTCAAGGTGAACGAAGTCGGCGTGACGCCGCAGGAAGACGCGCTGCGCATAGAGATAAAGCTCGCCGTCAAGCTCGGCGATAAAAAGCTTATCGAAGTCGCGTCCCTCGTGAAGAGGCGCATCGCCGTCAGTCTGCGCTATTTCACCGGTCTCGACGTGAAGAGCGTGGACGTGATCATTTCGGAGGTACAGGTATGAACGATGAAAGAAAACTGCTGATGAAGCTCTCGGAAGGCGAGCGTGCTGCCTACAAAAAAGTTCTGTGGGAGGAAGCGCGCTCAAATGCACTTGCGTGCCGCGCCTGTCCTTTGGCCGATACGCGCGCGAAGGTTGTCTTCGGCGACGGAGACCCCGATTCGAAGCTGCTCTTCATCGGCGAGGGTCCGGGGGCCGACGAGGACGCGCAGGGGCTGCCCTTCGTCGGCAAGGCGGGACAGCTGCTGACCCAGATACTCACCGCAGCGGGCATCAGCCGCAAAGAAGTCTACATCACCAACATAGTCAAATGCCGTCCGCCGGAAAACCGTGTTCCGTCGCCTCAGGAAACGGTCATCTGCGACAGACACCTTCAGACGCAGATAATGCTGATCGACCCGCTGCTTATCGTGCTGCTGGGGAACACGCCGATGCGCTGGATACTCCAGACCAACGAAGGAATCACGAAGCTGCGCGGCCGCTGGTTCGAGTGGCGCGGCGTCGCCGTGATGCCGATGTTCCACCCGAGCTACCTGCTTCGCAATCAGAGCAGGGAAAAGGGGAGCCCGAAGTCCCTCACCTGGATCGACATACAGGAGGTAAAGCGCCGCTGGGAAGAAGTCAAGACGGCGGGAAAGCTGAGCGAAGATATATTTGTCGGCGGGAGGGCGTGATGGAAAAGAAAAAACTCGAGCACGTCGCGATAATAATGGACGGCAACGGACGATGGGCGAAGGCGAAGCGCCTTCCGCGTATAATGGGGCATCACGCCGGGGTGCGCGCCGTAGAGCGCACGGTGCGCGCCGCCAAAGAACTCGGCATTCCCTACGTTTCGCTTTACGCCTTTTCCACCGAAAACTGGAAGCGCTCTCAGAGCGAAGTGGCGGGGCTGATGGGGCTTTTCCGCTATTATATGCGCTCTAAGCTGGCCGAACTGTGCAAAGAGGAGTGCCGCGTGCGCTTCGCAGGCGACCTCGACGCTCTGCCGGATGACATCGTGCAGATACTGCGCGAGGTCGAGGAAAGGACGAAAATTTACGCGGAGCGTCAGCTCATCATATGTCTTAATTACGGTGGGCGCAAAGAAATCCTTGACGCAATAAATAAAATAACTGCCCAAAATATCAAGGTGCCAATTACCGAAGAGATACTGCGTGCGAACCTCTATCTGCCCGACGTGCCCGACCCGGACCTGATCATACGCACGAGCGGAGAACTGCGGCTGAGCAATTTCTGGCTGTGGCAGAGCTCTTACAGCGAATATTATTTTACCGGCCAGTATTGGCCGGACTTCGATAAAGCGAGCCTCGAAGAGGCTGCGAAAGATTACTATGAAAGGGAGCGCCGTTATGGGAAAGCTTAGGGATTTTCTTCTTTCGAGCCCGGAGCTGAAGCTCAGGACCGTCAGCAGTATTTTTATCGTTCTTCTCGTCATAGGCGGGATTCTTCTCGGAGGTTTCTGGTGGAGCGCGATCGTCGTTCTGATCGCGACGCTTTCGCTGCGCGAGTTCTATAAGCTGCAGTCTGAAAGGATATCGTCCTCGCCTCTCCTGCTTCTTCTCTCGGGGCTCTGCATCCTGCTTGGGACGGCGTTCGGCTTTATGAGCGTTTCGGCGATACTCTGCTCTATCTCCGCCGTCGCTTTTATAGCGCTTTTTCTTGAAGTACTAAGACATCAGGTGTCGGGAGAGAGCGACGCCCTCGCGTCTATGGGCGCTATCGTCGCCGGCATAGCCTACGTCGTGCTGCCGTGGTCGTTCATGATTCTGATACGCTCGAGGGAGCTAGGCGCGATGTTTTTGGCGACGCTTTTCCTTTGCACTTGGAGCTGCGACGTCGCCGCCTACTTCGTAGGCAGCCGCTTCGGCAGGACGCTTCTCTGCAGCCGCGTGAGCCCACATAAGACGTGGGAGGGCTTCATCGGCGGAGCGGCCGCGAGCTTTATGTGCGGCGGCCTGATGGCGCTGATATTTTCCTTCCCGCCGATGCCGCTGCTTCTGATGGGCCTGCTCTGCGGTGTCGCCGGGCAGCTTGGCGACCTCGGCGAATCGGTGCTGAAGCGCGAGGCCGGAGTCAAGGACACCGGCAGCCTGATACCCGGACACGGCGGCTTGCTTGACAGATTCGACAGCATCCTCGTGAACGGGACTCTCGCCTTCGTCATCTTCGAGCTAGTGGGGTAAGATGGAAAAGAAAATCAGGCTCGCCGTCATAGGGGCCACCGGCAGCGTCGGCGGAGCTGTGCTCGATGTCTGCTCGCGCTTTCCGGAAATTTTCGAGGTCACAGCCCTTGCGGCAAGGTGCAACGCGAAGAAGCTCGCGGAGCTCGGAAGGAGGCACGGCGCGAAGCTCCTCTGCCTCACGGAGCCCTGCGCGGGCTGGCAAGAGGATGGCTTCGAGTGCCTTACGGGGACAAAGGCCCTCTCCGAGATAGCCGAAGACGATCGCGTCGACCACGCCGTCTTCGCTTCGTCGGGCGTCGCGGCGATTCCGGCGCTTCAGAAGGCGATTTCACGCGGGATAGACGTTTCTCTCGCAAATAAAGAGAGCGTCGTAGTGGCGGGCCCGTGGGTGATGCCGCTCGTTAAGCGGCAATGGCAGCTCCGCCCTGTCGACAGCGAACACAGCGCGGTGTGGCAGTGCCTGCGCGACGCGCCGAAGGAGGAGTTATCGAGGATATGGCTCACGGCCTCCGGCGGCCCTTTCAGAGACTTCACGTGCGAGCAGATGAAGGACGTGACGCCGGAGGCGGCTTTGAAGCATCCTATATGGAAGATGGGGCCGAAAATAACGATAGACAGCGCGACTCTCATGAACAAGGGGATAGAGTGTATCGAAGCGATGCAGCTCTTCGATATGCCGGCCGAAAGAGTCGGCGCCCTGATACATCCCCGCTCGCAGGTCCACGGGATGGCGGAATTCGTCGACGGCACGTTGAAGATGCTCGTCTCCCGCGCGGATATGCGCCTGCCGGCGGCCGCGGCTCTCGCCTGGCCGAAGCGCCTTGCTGCGGCGGAAAAAATTCTGCCGCCGCTTGAGCCTTCGCAATGGGATTTGAGTTTCCGCGAAATAGACGAAAAGCTGTTTCCCTGCTACGCTGCGGCGCGCTGGGCCGGCAGAGTAGGAGGCGCGATGCCTCCTCTGCTCGTCGGAGCGGACGAAAGCGCGGTGCGGCATTTTCTGAATCACGAGATATCCTTTATGGACATCGCCGGCATAATAAACGACGTGCTTGAAAAATACTCGGGAGCTGCGCCGAAAACGCTCGAAGACGCGATAGCGCTTGTGGGCGAGGGAGAAAGGGCGGCCGACGAGCTTTGCATAAAACGGAGGAACGTATAATTGCTTAGCGTTATTTCATTTCTGATAGTAATCGGCATATGCGTCATATCGCACGAGGGCGGGCACTTCTGGGCCGCGCGCCTGCGCGACGTGATGATACATGAGTTCTCCTTCGGCATGGGGCCTGAGATATTGAGCGGCAGGCGCGGCGAGACGCAGTATTCGCTGCGCGCGTTCCCGATAGGCGGCTTCGTCAAGCTGGAAGGAGAGGACGCGGAGGAAGAGGACGAGGGAAAACGCGAATCCTGCGACCCGAGCCGTTCTCTCGCGAACAAAAAGCCTTGGGAAAAAATCTTCATCATCGGAGCCGGCGCTTCTGTAAATATTTTTCTCGCCTGGCTGATCACGGCCCTCTACCTTGCGGGCTGCGGAGTCTACGATATGCAGACACCGAAGCTCGGCAAGATCATGGAAGGCACTCCGGCGCAGAGCGCGGGGCTGCGTAGCGGCGACCTTATCAGGAGCATCGACGGCGTGGAGCTGAAAAGCTGGTCCGATATAAGAGAGAACATACTGAAGGAGGATAAGGACGGCGATTCTTTCGAAATAGTCGTAGAGCGCGGCGGTGCGGAAAAAAGTTACACGATAAGCGTCCCTAAGGACGCCAAGACCGGCGCGCGTCTGCTCGGCGTGCAGCCCTCGCTTGAGAAATTTCCACCACTTGAGGCGCTTTCGAAATCCTTCATTTATTCCTGGAACATGAGCCTGCAGATACTGCGCGGCCTTTACATGACGATCACCGGGCAGCTCAGGGCCGACGTGACGGGGCCGGTCGGCATCGCGTCGATGGCCGGCGACGCGATGCGCGAAGGCTTTTGGACCTTCATCGCCTTCCTCGGCGTAATAAACCTCAACCTCGGACTGCTGAATCTCCTTCCCTTCCCGGCGCTCGACGGCGGCCGCATCCTCTTCATACTGATCGAAGTGATAACGCGCCGCAAAGTCCCCGAAAGGGTCGAGACGATGATACATTACGCCGGCTATGTGATACTCCTTTTGCTTATCGTGCTCGTCACAGGCAAAGACATCTACAGGCTGATGCGTTAGAGGCGCGGCGATGGCGAGCTTAAAGAGCGTGGCGATAAAGGGGCTCAAGATAGGCGGAGGCGCGCCTGTGCGCGTCGAAAGCATGCTAAAGACGCGCCTCGCGGACGTCGAAGGCTGCGTTAAGGAGTGCCGCGCCCTTTTAAAGGCCGGCTGCGAACTCGCGCGCGTCGCGCTGCCCGACGAAGTTCTCGCGCCGAAGCTTGCCGAACTCGTGAAAAAAACCGAGCTGCCTCTGATGGCGGACATCCACTTCAACCATAAACTCGCGCTTGCAGCCCTCTCCGCGGGAGTGCCGGCGATAAGGGTAAATCCAGGCAACATGAGCGGAGCGGCAGGGCTGGCCGAGGTGGTGGCGGCCGCGAAGGACAGAGGCGCCGTGATACGCATAGGCGCGAACGGCGGCTCCGTCGGCAACGCGCAGCTCGCGGCGGCAGGAGGCGACCGCGGCGCGGCTCTCGTCGTCGCAGTCGAAGAACAGCTTGGAGCTCTTCTTGAAAGAGGATTCGAAGACGTGATCGTATCGGCGAAATCCTCGTCGGTTGCGGAGACGGTGCGCGCAAACGCGTTGCTCGCGCAGAAGTATCCCTTCCCGCTGCACGTCGGCATAACCGAAGCGGGCTGCGGAAATTCCGGCATCGTCAAGGGCGCCGTCGGCATCGGTCTGATGCTCGCGCAGGGAATGGGCGACACCATACGCGTCAGCCTGACCGGCGCTGGCGCGGAGGAAGTCGAAACTGGGTACAGCATCCTTTCGGCGCTCGCGCTGCGCAGCCGAGGCTGGCAGCTCATCAGCTGCCCGACCTGCGGGCGCAGGAGAATCGAAGTCGCCGCACTTGTTGAAAAGTTGCGTAAAATAATTCCCGCCGACGCCTGTAGCGGCATGACGATCGCTGTGATGGGCTGCGAAGTGAACGGACCGAAGGAAGCCGCAAACGCCGATCTGGGAATCGCCGGAAGCCCGGAAGGCTTCATCATCTTCAAAAAGGGAGCCTTCGTATGCCGCGGTTCGATGGAAACCTTTGAAGAAACGGTAAAGCATGAAATTTTCCTTACTAAACCTTAATGAACATCAAGTTTATAAAAAATAATAAAAAACATATTGACTAACGAGACGCAAAAATATAAGATAATGACGTGACGTTGGTATTTCATACTTTTTTACCTTCTTTATGCAACTTTGTTTTGCGGTGAGAGTTTTTTAAAAACTTAGGAGGTGTAAAAAATGAACCAGGAAAGCCATTTTTGTGTATTCTCAGAGACGGGCAAACTTAAACAGGTCATGCTCCACAGGCCAGGCAAAGAAATCGACAGGCTCACCATAGACAACATGGACGAGCTGCTCTTCGACGACCTTTTATGGCTCGAACAGGCTCAGAGAGAGCACGACAACTTTGCGGAGATGCTGAGAAACGAAGGCACGGAGGTCCTCTACTTTAACGAGTGCCTCGCTCAGGTGATGGAAACGCCTGTGATCAGAGAGAGGCTCATAAAAGACATTTTTAAGTTTGAGTGCCTCGACCGCAGACTCAGCGAGGCGTTCATCACCGAACTTATGAACATGCCGTCCCTCGAGCTCGCGGACCATCTGATCGCGGGCTACACGAAAAAAGAAGTCAGAGATGTCTGCGACTGCACCGGTCTGAGCCTCGTTTCCTGCGTCGAAAACGGAAGCGATTTCCTCATCCATCCGATACCGAACCTTTATTTCCAGAGAGACCCAGCGATAACCGTAGCGAACGGAATCATCATAGGGCAGATGACCTTTGAAGCGCGCCGCATAGAGCCTCTCTACTGGAAATACATCACGAACCATCATCCGAGATTTGAAGGCATGCAGATACTCTTCGGAGACGCGCCGGACGAAATCTGGCCGCAGAAAGTGGAAGGCGGCGACCTGCTCGTTCTGACGGAAAAGGCGATGGCGATAGGCGTCTCGCAGCGCACGGCTCCGACCACCGTTCAGAGAATCGGGCGCAACCTCTCTTCGCGCACCTCGATCAAGCGCATATACGCCTTCGAAATCCCGAGGAAACGCTTCTGCATGCACCTCGACACCGTGTTCACGATGGTCGACAGAGACGCTTTCTGCATCTATCCGCCGCTGCTCGACTATTTGAGAGTGTGGCAGCTGGATTACGACGAAGGCGGAGTGCTGACGAGCCTCAAGCAGAGATCCGACTGGACGCACGATATAGCGAACGAACTCGGCTTCGACCATATCCGCCTGATAAAAATGCTGGGCGGCGACAAGGCCGGAATGGCGCGCGAACAGTGGCACGATGGGTGCAATACTTTGGCTGTCGCGCCCGGTAGGGTGATAACTTACAACCGTAACGTCACGGCGTCGAAAATTCTTAGAGACAACGGAATAGAAGTACTCGAACTCGAGGGACCGGAGCTCGGCAGAGGACGCGGCGGTCCGCGCTGCATGTCGATGCCGCTCAATCGCCTGCCGGTATAAAATTATTTTAAAAGGCCATTTACAAAATATTAAAAAGTAGTAAAATATCTTCACTAAAATAAAACTACATAAACTGAAAGGGGAAAGTTTACATGCCCGTAAATCTCCGCAATCGCAACCTTATCTCTCTGAAACACCATACGCCGGAAGAAATCGATTACCTGCTCAGCCTCGCCGCCGACCTCAAGAACAAGAAGCGCGCCGGAATAAAAGGGAACCTTCTCGATCGTAAGAACGTAGCCCTTATATTTGAGAAACCGTCTACGCGCACGCGCTGCGCGTTCACTGTGGCGGCCATAGACGAGGGAGGGCACCCCGAATATCTCGGCAAAAACGACATCCAGCTCGGGCACAAGGAAGACGTCGCAGACACGGCCCGCGTTCTCGGGCGCATGTTCGACGGCATCGAATTCCGCGGCTTCAGCCAGAAGGTCGTCGAGGACCTTGCGAAGTACGCCGGCGTCCCCGTCTGGAACGGCCTTACCGACGACTACCACCCCACGCAGGTACTCGCCGACTTCCTCACGATTCGCGAGAACTTCGGGCGCCTCAAAGGCATCAAACTCGTCTACGTCGGCGACGGCCGCAACAACGTCGCCAACTCGCTGATGATTGGAGCGGCCAAGATGGGCATGCGCTTCGTCGTAGGCACGCCGAAAGAGCTATACCCCGACCCCGCCCTCGTAGAAGAGTGCGAAAAGATAGCGAAAGAGTGCGAATCGGGCGCGACGATCGAAGTATTCGAAGACCCGAAAGTCGCCGTCAAGGACGCTGACGTCATCTACACGGACGTCTGGGCGTCGATGGGCGAAGAAGCGAAGACAGAGGAGCGCAAAAAGCTTCTCAAGCCGTATCAGGTCAACATGGAGCTTGTCAAAGCGACGGGCAACGAAGACGTCATCTTCCTGCACTGCCTCCCCGCCGTCAAGGGCAACGAAGTGACCGAAGAAGTCTTCGAATCGCGCCACGCGAGACAATTCGACGAAGCCGAAAACCGCATGCACACGATCAAAGCGGTCATGGTGGCGAGCATAGGAAATTTCTAATTTCTAAATTTTTGGATTGATAGAAGCCTACAGGGCGCCGCACATATATGGGCGGCGCTTTCTCTATATTAATTAGGCAAAAAGGCAAGTATATCTGGAATCTAACGCGGATTTTATCAATCCTCTAATTCTCCTGAAGCGCACGGTCGACGGCGGCTCTCGCATGGGCTATCGTCGTGTCTATAAGCGGAACAGGACAGTCTTCCTCATTGACGAGCATTCCGAACTCGGTGCAGCCGAGGATGATTGTTTCCGCGCCGCGCTTGACCAAATCTTCAATAGCGGCTTTGAATTTAGCGCGCGTCTTTGGTAAAAAAATTCCCTTCGCAAGCTCTTTGTAAAGTGCGTTGTGAACATTGTCTCTGTGTTCTCCTTCAGGGAGCAGTACGTTTAGCCCGTAGCGTTCCCTCAACCTGCCTGTAAAGTACGTTCCCTTAATTGTGTAACCGCTGCCGAGAAGACCGACGGTTTTATAGCCCTTAGATAGCGCCGTCTGTGCCGCGGGGTCTACGATGTGTATGTATGGGAGGTCTGTTTTTGCGTCAATGTACGGCATCGCCGTGTGGACGGTGTTGCAGGCTATGATGAAAAAATCAGCGCCTGCCGCTTTAAGTTTGTTCGCTTCTACAGAAAGTAATTCTCCCACTCTTTCCCAGTTTCCGAGGACCTGATTGCGCTCGACCTCCTCGAAATCCGTCTGAGCCAGTACGAGCTTTGCACAGTGGAGGCCGTTGCCTCCGAGGCGCCTTGCCACCTCTTCGTTGATCGTTCGGTAGTAAACGATAGTGCTGGGCCATGCGACCCCTCCAATGATTCCGATATTTTTCATTTAACATTCCCCCTACTTTTATATTTTTCTGAAAACTATTTCCTGTTTGATATCCGCATGATTTATTATACGCGCGTCTTACGTAGTGTGGCTTAAGAAGCGCTATCTGACTTCTGCGGCGAGACATTTTCTCAAGTGCGTCGAGTCGGAATGAGGCCGCCCGATTAACGCGCCTGCACTGTTTACCTGTTCACCGGTGTTGCAAACATGGTAGAGGTCAATAAAATGCTCACAGCTTTCTGTACGACGAATACAACGGTAGGTTTACAGTAAGGGCGCTGTTCGGCGTGGGCGTTTATGTACCATGGACAAGTGAATCGAGTTCTTGCTGTTATTTACCTTATGATAGAACAGGAATGTGCGATAGAACTCAGTTATTAACAGCTTTATGTACACGCGGCAAGTCTGATTGCGGAGCCGCCGCGCTACCTGCCAGGCAGCGCGGTTTATACGATTTCGTTTTGTAGGAGCCTAATGCAGGTGTCTATTCTTATCGCGAGGGAGAGCTCTTCCATCTGAGGCTGGATTTTGAAGTCGAGCCCAGTGAGCGTGGCGATCTTTTCCAGTCGGTACCTTATGGTGTTTTCGTGCTGCGCGGCATCAAGCGCCGCTTTGTGCATGTCGCATCCAGACGCGATATAAAGCCTAAGCGTATCAAGCAGGTTCGTCCTGTTCTCCGCGTCGTACTCGCTCACCGGTTCGAGCACGCGTTGCCGAAATTCCTGCATTTCTAAACTTTCGGCGAAAGGAAAGATGATCTCGTAAGCGCCGAGGCGTTCATAGTGCAGAAGGGGCAGGGCGAGGCTCCGCCCAAGCAGCGCGGCGTACAGGCCTTCACGGATACCAGCGGAAAATTCTGTAAGGCTGAAATGAGTACGGCTTATCCCAGCTGATAAATTTTCGACGTCGGGAAATATCTCCCGCATCGCTTGGGCGGCGAATGCGTCGCCGAATGAATTTGAGGTATCGTTGCTCGAATAGAAAAGGAAGGCTCCGTTTTTGTACAGGCACATCGTGCTCGCAAGCGTGTTCAGAGGGCTTCGCTCGTATCTTCTGAAACATTCTTCGAACTCGCTTTCACCGAAGTATTCACCGCTCTTGAAATACACAGCCGCGAATCTGTCTTCAAACGAAGGATTGATAAGCCTTGCGTGCGCCCGTGCGTCGCCCGCGGATAGGTTGCCCGAGAGCAGTACGTTTATCTCGTCCTGTTGGAAACCGATATTCCGCATGCGTTCGGCGTGGCGGTTTACGTCGTAGATTATTTTTTCGAAATACAGCTCCATGGAGTTGATGAGAATGATTGGAAAATTTCGGGAGTCGGCAAAGCGTATGGCCGATTCCGGTATCGACAGGCGGAAGACGTTTCTGAACGCGAGAGCGGCGGCGCCCTGTTTCAGGAGGTGTTTGACGCCTTCGCCTATCATGTAGGGGTCGTCTTTCGCGCAGAGGAAGGTCGTGAGGACGAGCTGGTCGCGGAAGGAACTGGTGTAGAAGTATCTGCCTTTGAGAGACTTGTCCAGCTCGTAGTCGAGGATGCCGACGTCTTTGATGACGCGGGAAACTCCACCAGCTCCTGCTATGAGCTTCACCTTAGCTTCATAAGTGTTCAGAAAATCTGAGACGGTATAGTTCATCACGTTTTTCCTCGCATTGTTATATTTTTTTATAAAGATAATGCATTCTTCGCCGTAAGTCGCTTAATTAGACGTGTATCATTAAATCCTGGACAATAGAGCATTAATCCGATTTCCGATGTCCAATGAACATCCTTATTTTATCATCAGTTTAAGAAAATGTTTCATTATATAGTTATTTCTTATAAAAAAATAAAAATAATATTGTTATATTTTTTATATAATGCCCTTTGTCTTGATGCTTTGAAAATAATAAACTTTAAAGCACAGAGTCAAACGTAGTACAGGTACATAAAAATATACAGGAGGGCAAAATATGAAATATACGCGTATGCCTATCGAAAAGGAATCGCCGGAGCAGTTCGGCTATGATAAGATCAAGAACAACCTCACCGAGACATCGGTCCGCGACCGCAACATCAAAGACCTGGGACTCGTGATAGACGATCTTCTTCTCCCTTACGGAGATCACTTCGGCTATAAGCCGCTGCGTGAACTGATCGCCAAGCAATCTGGAATCGAGGATCCCGACTGCGTCATCGTTACGGCAGGCGCTGCGTCGGCGCTCTTCCTGGTCGCCTCTTCGCTGCTTGAGCCCGGCAGCCACATGATCGTGGCACGTCCGAATTACGGCACCAACATCGCCACTCCGGAGGCGATCGGCGCCGATATCAGCTACCTTGACCAGAAGTTCGAAGATGGTTTTCGTGTGGACATCGAAAGACTTGAGTCGCTGATACGCGCCGACACGAAGTACATATCGCTGACGAATCCGCATAACCCGACCGGCACGCTCATGAGCCTTGCGGAGGTCAAAAAGGTCATCGCCATCGCCGAGAGGCATAACGTCTGGCTTCTGATGGATGAAACCTACCGCGACATGTTCAAAGATGAAGCGCTGCCTGTGTCCGCATCTCTGTCGAAGAAGGTCGTATCCATCTCCTCTCTCTCCAAGACTTATGGCATACCAGGCGTCCGCATCGGCTGGGCCGTGTGTCAGGATAAGAATATGATGGACATGCTCATCTGCGCTAAGGAGCAAGTCTGTATCGGCGGCAGCGTCGTCGACGAGTACATCGGCTGGGTCGCGCTCTCGCAGAAGGAAGAGTGGATAAAGAAAAACGATGCCCTCATCGCCCGCCACTTCGCCATAGTCAAAGAATGGGTGAACAATGACGAATTTATCGAGTGGGTTGAGCCGCGCGCGGCCTGTACCTGCTTCCCGCGCATCAAAGAGTCAGCCGGCGTTGATATAAAAAAATTCTACAAGATCATGAACGAAAAATACGGCACATACATAGGCCCCGGCCACTGGTTCGGTTTCGACGACCGCTACATGCGCATAGGATACGCCTGGCCGCTGGAGGAGGAACTTAAAGCAGGCCTCGCGGGCATATCGGCGTCGATAAGGGAAGCGAGAGGATAGAAGAGAAGTCGGTCGAAGGGCGTCGACGCGGCCTTCGGCCATTTTTAGAAAGGTGAAGCCCATGAATAGATATCCGCTGCTTGAGATAGACAGGAACGTTATCAGACGCAACGCAGGCATACTTCTTCGTGAATGCAGAAAGAGAGGCGTCGAGCCCTTCGCCGTGCTGAAAGGTTTCAACGCTATCCCCGAGATAAGGGACGCGCTGCTTGAAGCGGGGTATAAGACCCTCGCGAGCTCAAGGCTGCCGCATCTGGCCGCCGTGAAAGAAGCGGGACTTCCGGTAAAGACGCTTGGGCTGCGCATCCCGATGCTCTCCGAAGCGGCCGACGTCGTAAAGCTCTGCGATATCAGCCTCAACTCCGAAATTGAAACCATGCGCGCGCTCGACCGCGCGGCGGAGACTGCCGACGTCGTCCACAATGTGATCCTGATGAGGGATCTCGGCGACTTGCGGGAAGGGATTTTTGACAGCCGTGAATTTATCGAGACGGCGGTCTACATTGAGCGGGAACTCAAAAACCTGCGCCTTTACGGCGCGGGTACAAACCTCACCTGCTACGGCTCCGTCATTCCGACGGCAGAAAACCTCTCCCTGCTTTCCGCCGATGCAATGAAAATAGAAGAAGTCATCGGCAGGGAGCTTGAAGTTGTATCGGGCGGCGGCACCACCTCCATACCGCTCATGATGAGCGGCGGAATGCCTAAAAAGATAAACAACCTTCGCATAGGCGAGGCCAACGTCGTCCCCTGCGACTTCATCGAACGCGGGCAGTGTCCGATAGAAGGCCTTTCAAACAGAGGCCTCGTGCTTAAAGCGGAGATAATCGAGATAGGCGAAAAACCCACTCACCCGATAGGAAAGCTGGGGACAAACTGCTTCGGCTCATACGTCCATTATGAAGACCGCGGCGTCGCCGCCGCGCGCTGCTGGCCATAGGTGCGTTCGACATCGGCGATGC
>NZ_JMKI01000048.1 GCF_000712295.1 Synergistes jonesii
GTCGACTCCATCCTTGCCGTCTGCGCCTTTGACGTGCCCGGCGTTCTCGTCGGCTSCGTCTGTGTAGCTGACCACAAGGTCTCCGTCGCTGTTGACTTCGGCTTTCGTTACGCCTCTGCCATCGGCTCCATCTTTGCCGTCCTTACCGTCGATACCGTCTTTGCCGTCGACTCCGTCTTTGCCGTCTGCGCCCTTGACGTGGCCGGCGTTCTCGTCGGCGCCGTCTGTGTAGCTGACTACAAGGTCTCCGTCGCTGTTGACTTCGGCTTTCGTTACACCTCTGCCGTCGGCTCCGTCTTTACCGTCGACTCCATCCTTGCCGTCTGCGCCTTTGACGTGCCCGGCGTTCTCGTCGGCTCCGTCTGTGTAGCTGACCACAAGGTCTCCGTCGCTGTTGACTTCGGCTTTCGTTACGCCTCTGCCATCGGCTCCATCTTTGCCGTCCTTACCGTCGATACCGTCTTTGCCGTCGACTCCGTCTTTGCCGTCTGCGCCTTTGACGTGCCCGGCGTTCTCGTCGGCTCCGTCTGTGTAGCTGACCACAAGGTCTCCGTCGCTGTTGACTTCGGCTTTCGTTACGCCTCTGCCATCGGCTCCATCTTTACCGTCCTTACCATCTTTGCCATCGACTCCGTCCTTGCCGTCTGCGCCTTTGACGTGCCCGGCGTTCTCGTCGGCTCCGTCTGTGTAGCTGACCACAAGGTCTCCGTCGCTGTTGACTTCGGCTTTCGTTACGCCTCTGCCATCGGCTCCATCTTTGCCGTCCTTACCGTCGATACCGTCTTTGCCGTCGACTCCGTCTTTGCCGTCTGCGCCTTTGACGTGGCCGGCGTTCTCGTCGGCTCCGTCTGTGTAGCTGACCACAAGGTCTCCGTCGCTGTTGACTTCGGCTTTCGTTACGCCTCTGCCATCGGCTCCGTCTTTACCGTCCTTGCCGTCGACGCCGTTTGTACCGTCTGCGCCCTTGACATGGCCGGCGTTCTCGTCGGCTCCGTCTGTGTAGCTGACTACAAGGTCTCCGTCGCTGTTGACTTCGGCTTTCGTTACGCCTCTGCCGTCGACGCCGTCTTTACCGTCTGCGCCTTTGACGTGCCCGGCGTTCTCGTCGGCTCCGTCTGTGTAGCTGACCACAAGGTCTCCGTCGCTGTTGACTTCGGCTTTCGTTACGCCTCTGCCATCGGCTCCGTCTTTGCCGTCGACGCCGTCTTTGCCGTCGACTCCATCCTTGCCGTCTGCGCCTTTGACGTGCCCGGCGTTCTCGTCGGCTCCGTCTGTGTAGCTGACTACAAGGTCTCCGTCGCCGTTGACTTCGGCTTTCGTTACGCCTCTGCCATCGGCTCCGTCTTTGCCGTCGACTCCATCCTTGCCGTCTGCGCCTTTGACGTGCCCGGCGTTCTCGTCGGCTCCGTCTGTGTAGCTGACCACAAGGTCTCCGTCGCTGTTGACTTCGGCTTTCGTTACGCCTCTGCCATCGGCTCCATCTTTACCGTCCTTACCATCTTTGCCATCGACTCCGTCCTTGCCGTCTGCGCCTTTGACGTGCCCGGCGTTCTCGTCGGCTCCGTCTGTGTAGCTGACCACAAGGTCTCCGTCGCTGTTGACTTCGGCTTTCGTTACGCCTCTGCCATCGGCTCCATCTTTGCCGTCCTTACCGTCGATACCGTCTTTGCCGTCGACTCCGTCTTTGCCGTCTGCGCCTTTGACGTGGCCGGCGTTCTCGTCGGCTCCGTCCGTGTAGCTGACTACAAGGTCTCCGGCGCTGTTGACTTCGGCTTTCGTCACTCCTCTGCCGTCGGCTCCAGGATCGCCTTTGTCACCCTTTTCGCCTTTGAGGTTCGCGTAGATGTCGCTGCTGGTATCGACCGAGAATACTATAGTGTTCGTGCCGCTGATTTCCGCCTTCAGGCCGGCTCCGGCCTCAAATATCGGCGCGGTGACGGCGCTGCTCATATTCAGCGAACCGACGCTGCCACCGCCGCTGCGGACTCCAAATGAAAGCCCTCCGCGCAGCTGCCTCAGGTTGACGGCGTCGGTATCTTCAGTGCCGTCCGCCAGGTTGATGATCTGGCGCAGCTGGCCGCCGCCGCCCACGGAGACGGCGCCCCAGGTCTGGCCGTTCAGATCAACGGCGCTGAATGGGGCCGGCGTCGCCACAGTAAACCCGGCGCGGTCGGCCGTGCTTGATGAACCGAGCGCCACGGCGCTGTCGGCGGAGACGACGTTGGCGTTATGCCCAACTATGACGGCGTCCGACGCGGTCGTCTCCGTTGCACCGTCCGCAGAGCCCATGACAACGTTGTTGCTGCGCCCGTCCATCATGTGCCTGTCGCCCACGATGACGTTGGATTCGCCGTTTTTCACGCTGTTTTCCGAACCGATGATGGTCACGTGGCTGACGTTTTCGCCGGTATTTTTGTAGCCGTCGATCAGGTTGTATTTGCTGATAGAGCCGCTCGTGCCGGTCAGCGTGTTGTTCACGCCCATCAGCTGGGAGGCCTGTGCGTAATCCGCCGTATTGCCGCCTCCGACGGCAAGGACCGCGCCGCCGCCTTCCTTCTCCTGAATCATTCTCCGCAGTTCTTCCGTCATCTCATCCACGGTATCGACTGCGGAAGGAGCGGACAAAGAAACGATGGAATTTGTGATATTGTTTCCAGCGCCGAAGATAAGAGCGCCGTTGGCGTTTTCAGCCATATTAGCGACGCCGACGATACTGTTGGCGACGCCGCTGCTCCCACTATGTCCCTTCGAGCGCACGCTGTTCAGCGAGCCGACGACGTTGGCACCGAAGTTCTGAGAGCCGTAAAGAAGGCTGTTGAATCCGCCGGAACCGTCAAAATCGCCGGTCGCTATGGAATAGGCGCCGACCATCGTCCCGAAAACGGCCTTGTTGTAGCTGTTGGAGCCGATGGTCGTCATATTGACGATATTGGCCTCGCCGTTCGTAGCCGACGTGACGTCGATCCCGCCCATCGCCCCCGTGAAGGTATGGGAACCGATCTGGATACTGCCGGTGCGCGCGTAGGAATTGGTGCCAACGGCGATGCCGCCGGCGATGCGCGACGTATCGTGAGGGGTATAGGTAGGATGTAACCAACTTCCTCCGACCGTCCAGTTGGATTTATCGAAGCTGAATTCGTATTCCTGCTGCCCCGTGCCGTTCAGCACGTAGGCTTTTTTGCCGACAGCGATGCTTGTCAGCGGATAACCGTTGGATTCTACTTTCGCCGTGTCGCCGACGGCGATGCTGCCAGCACCGTCGGAGGAACTGCCGTAGCCGATAGCGACGGCTTTTTCCGCTTCCCTGGTCGTCTTGGCGTTGATTCCCGCCGCCAGCGAGTTCGCGCCGCCGGCGCCCGCCGTGGCCGTCATGGGGCCTTTGTTGGTGGCGACAGGGTTGGTCGCCGCTCCGGGATTAGTGTGGAAGTACATGTCCGCACTGGCCGCGCCGGCCATATCGGCGACCGCCTGCAACTGACGCAGGTTCACCGCGTCTGTGGCTTCCGTACCGTCGCCGACGTTGACGATCTGGCGAAGCTTGCCGTTACCGCCCACTGAGACGGCGCCCAGCGTGTTGTCCGCCGAGAGGACCGCTTTACTGAACGGCGCCGTCGTATCCGTCGTGAAGGCCGCACGGTCGGCCGCACTGGAGGAGCCGAGCGCGACGGCGTTCGACGCCGTCAGTCTACCGGCCCGCCCGATCAGCACGCCGTCCGTGACGCCAGCCGCCACCGTGCCGCCGCTGGAAAGTATCTGGTTGCCGGATATACTTTCGCCCAGATTGTTGCCGAAGCCGGCGACGAAGTTCTGCGTGCTGCTCCCGGAGAGCGTGTTATTGGAGCCGATGACGCTGTTCTGCTTTGATGCGTTCAGAATGCTGTTGCCGACGCCGATAATGTTGTCCTGCACGTCGTTTGTAGCGTCACCCAAAAACGTGCTAGGCGAAACGTCCATAGATATGGTGTTTCTGATGCCGATGATGCTCGACGCACTGGCGTTTGTCAGTTTGTTGCTGATGCCGGTGACGGAAGAGTTATAGCTGTTTGCCGCCGTGTTAGTACCGCCTATCACGGAAACACGGCGCGTATCCGTCATTGAGTTGCTCTCACCGAGGAGGATCGAGTCGGCAAGCTTCGAGCGCGTCCTGAACAGAACGCTTTCGGTCCCGGTACCCTTCACTGTGTTGCGGTTGCCCAGTATCAGCGAGTTCTCCGGGTTTTCGACGTTCGTGTTGTCCGTGCCGATCAGCGTGGTGTGTTTGAAGTATTGGACTGTGTTGCCGGCGTTCTGGTTGACTGTGTTGCCAGCCCCTATGAGCACGCTTTTGTTTGCCTCGTTGCTTGTCGCATTGCCCGTCAATTTGTTCTGGCTGCCCAGCATGACGACGCGGGAGGCGTCTTTCAGTATGTTCTGATAGCCCATCATCGCGACGCCGCCGGCGCCGGAGAGTGTCCCCGTCGCCGAAGAGTAGCTGCCTATGACTGTCGTCGTCCCGAGGTCTGCTGTGTTGTTGGTGCCGACCGCAACTGAGTTGCTTCCGTTGACCGCCGCTTTGTAGCCGACTGCGACGGAGTTTGCCGCGCTCTTGGAGGTCGTTGCATTTACGCCGGCCGCAACTGAGTTTGCCCCGCCCGCCCCAGCCGTGGCCGTCATTGGCCCCTTGTTGCTGGCCACGGGATCGACCGCCGCGCCGGGATTAGTGTGGAAGTACATGTCGGCGCTGGCCACTTTATTGAGTTGGGAGACGTTGACCGCATCGGTGCCCGCCGCGCCGGCCGCCACGTTTTTGATCGTCGTGCCTCCGGCGCCGCCGAGCGTGACCGTCTTCTTAGTCGCGTCGTCGTATTTCACGACCTGCTCGTCAAGCACTCTGAGCTGCGCCACATTGACCGCGTCGGTATCCTCGATGCCGGCGGCCACTCCGGCTATCTGGCGCGTATTGCTGCCGTTGCCGACGGAAACGACGCCGTAACCGCCCTTCGCCGTGGCCTCTATGCTGCTGCCGTCGGCGTTGCTCGGCACATAGACGCCGGCGGCCGTTGTGGCCCTGTCCGATGTAGAGCCCGAGCCCAGCGCTACGCCGCCATCGATTTGAGCGTTGGCGTTATGCCCAACTATGACGGCGTCCGACGCGGCCGTTTCCGTTGCGCCGTCCGAAGAGCCCATGACGACGTTGTTGCTGCGCCCGTCCATCGTGCGCCTGTCGCCTACGATGACGTTGGACTCGCCGTTTTTGGCGGTGTTCTCAGAGCCTATGATCGTCGTGCGGCTGACGTTTTCGCCGGTGTTTTTGTAGCCGTCGAGCAGGTTATATTCGCTCAGCTGGCTTGCCGTGCCGGTCAGAGTGTTGTTCACGCCCGTCAGCTGCGAAGCTCGAGTGTAGTCGGCCGTGTTGCCGCCGCCTATGGCCAGCGTCGCGCCGCCGCCGTCTGAAGATTTAACCGCGGTACGTATGCTGTCGGCCAGCGCCTTGGCGGAATCTCCGCCGCTGGTCGGCATACCTGTAATAACCGCGACGGAGTTTTTAATTTCGTTGCCGGCGCCGAAAACCAGAGAACCGTTGGAGTTGAAAGTCCGGTTCGCCGTGCCGACTACGCTGTTGGCGACGCCGGAAAGAGGACTGGCGGCCGTCTCCGATTCAATGCTGTTCAAAGCGCCGTAAATGTTGGCGCCGAAATTCTTCGCTCTGCCCGTGCTGTAGTTTCCGGACGCGATCGAGTACGCGCCCGTCACGGTGGAGAAGGCGCCCTCGTTGTAGCTGTTCGTGCCGAGGGTAGTCGAGTTGATGTCCAAATTCAATTCCCTCGTATTCGCGCTATCGACGGTGACGTCGCCCAGCAGCCCCCGATAATTGTGGGTGCCGACCATCAGGCTGCCGGTGCGGGCAAAGGAGTTCTGGCCTATCGCGATGCCCGTGGCGACTTTCGACGGATCGGCCGGCGTTCCACCGCTGTAGTCGGTCTGTCCGAAGGCAAAGAGGCTTTCCCGCGAACCGTACATATTTTCAACGTGGCTCTTCTGCCCGATCGCGATGCCGCCGCCCTGGTTGACGTAATTTTCAACAAAAGACTGGTCGCCGACGGCGATGTCGCCGCCCCCGGCGGTAGGCCCGTTGCCGTGCCCCGTCTTCGCGCCGGTTCCGATTGCAAGCGAGGTGGAACGCTGGGAAACGCTGCCGTCACCGATGGAAATGCCGGCCCCATATTCGCCGCCGGCGCCACTACCGATCGAAACGGCGCCGACTTCCTTCGCATAGGAACCATAGCCGATCGCCACGGATTTTTCGGCATCCTTGCCCGTCTTGGCGTTGATGCCGGCCGCCAGCGAGTTGGCGCCGCCTGCGCCCGCCGTGGCCGTCATGGGGCCTTTGTTGGTACCGACGGGAGCGACTCCCGCGCCGGGGTTGACGTGGAAGTACATGTCAGCGCTGGCCGCGCCGGCCATATCGGCGACCGCCTGAAGCTGCCTCACGTTCACCGCATCGGTGTCTTCCGTGCCGTCGCCGACGTTGACGATCTGGCGCAGTTTGCCGTTGCCGCCCACAGAGACGGCGCCCAGCGTGTTGTCCGCCGAGAGGACCGCTTTACTGAACGGTGCCGTCGTATCCGTCGTAAAGGCCGCGCGGTCGGCCGCGCTATCGTATCCAAGCGCCACGCCGTCGTTGACCGTAACTTTAGCGTCAGCTCCTAGAGCTGTACCGTTATCGACCGAACCGGCTTTTGCATTTGCACCGACCGCCGTACCGTAGACGCCGCTTTCCGCAAAGAAACCGAGCGACGTGCCCTGCTCTCCGCTCTTCGACCTGGAGCCTACCGATGTACCTGATATGCCGCTTTCAGTCATTTGGCCGATCGAGACACCGTCCCGATAAAGAGCTTTTGATTGGTATCCGACAGCTATGGCAAAATTCTCACCGTTGGGGCCGGGAGCGTCTCCGGTACCGGCTTGTGCGCCGCTGCCGACAGCAATAGAATCGTCGTCTTTCGCCTTGGCGTTTGTGCCGATCGCCACGGCGTTCGACGCCGTCAGGCTGCCGCCCTGTCCTATCAGCACGCCGTTTGTGACGTTATCCGCCACCGTGCCGCCGCTGGAGAGAATCTGGTTGCCAACGAGGTATGCTCCCAGTGTGTTGTCGGAGCCGGCGACGAAGTTCTGCGAGCTGCTCCCGGGGAGCGCGTTGTTGGAGCCGATGATGTTGTTCTGCTTTGAGTTAAAGATGCTGTTGCAGTTGCCAATGACGTTCGACGCTTCGGCGTTCAGAACCTTGTTGCCGACGCCGGTGACGGAGGACCAGCGACTGTTCGAGACGGTGTTGCCGCCGCCTATTACGGAGACGACCCGGGTATCGGTGATGTCGTTGCTGTTGCCGAGGAGGACCGAGTCCGCCAGCTTCGAGCGCTGCTTGCCATCCACTGTCTCAAGCCCCGTACCTTTGACGATGTTCTTTTCGCCAAGAATCAATGAGCGGTCCGGATTTGTAACCGTGTTCCTCACGCCGATCACGGTGCTGTGTTTGGCCCACAGATCGCTGTTTCCCGCTTCTTTGTTAATATCGTTGTATTTGCCGAGGATCACGTTCATGTTGGCATTTTCAGGCTCGCCGCCTTTCAGCGAGTTGTCGCTGCCTATCATGACGCTGGTGGAGCCCTCCACCATTGTATTCCTGTACCCGATCAGGGAGTTGGCGCCGATTGTGTCGTTGCCTCCGCCGGTCCCTGCACCGGTCACCGAAAGCTCGCTGCCAACGAAAACCCCGGCGGCGCCTACATTAGTACTGATATCCTTGCCGATGGCGACGTTGCTGTCACGCCCATCGATTTGGATATTATCCCCCATAGCGGTGCCGTATTTTCCTCTGATTATTTCCACCTTATGACCGACGGCGACGCCTTCTTTAGCATCCTTTGCCACCCAGCTGTCGGTGCCGGCCGCCAAGGAACTGGCGCCGCCTGCTCCCGCCGTGGCCGTCACGGAGCCCTTGTTGGTGGTGACGGGATCGACCGCCGCGCCGGGGTTGACGTGGAAGTACATGTCGTCCGCACTGACCGCGCCGGCGGCCTCAGCAACGGCCTTCAGCTGCGCCACGTTTACGGCATCGGTGTTCTCCGTGCCGGCGGCTACGCCGGTGATCTGACGGTTGAACGGCGTCGCCCATGTTTCTTGGCCGCCGGTCGTCCGCCCGACGGCGACGGCGCTCCTCGTATTCTCGGCAGTATCACGCACCCCTCTATTACTGCCCATATAGACCGAGGAACTGTCCGTCACGGGGCCGCGGTCGGCCATGCTGTAGCTGCCCAGCGCTACGGCGTCGGTTTTCGTGCTGACGGCCCTTATGCCCAGCGCCACGGAAGCGCTCACTTCGGGATGATCTTTAACTCCAGCGATGGCGTCCGTCCCGATCGCTACGGAGTCATTACCCAGCGCACCTTGATAACGATAATCTTGTCCTGGGTTCATACGGCCGATCGAAATGGCTCCTTCGCCGGCTGCATGGGAATCCGGGCCGAATGCGACGGAGGAAGCACCCTCAGCTTTCGCCATTCTGCCTGCGGCGACGGCATCCGTCCCCGTCGCGCCGTCGTTGTTGTAGTTCGTTCCGGCGGGCGACGCGCTGTCGTCGGCGTTGATCGAGAAGTAATGCCGATCCGGCAGCGTCCCGACGGGCAGCCCGTTTTGAATGGGGACGCTGGCCATGCCGATGACGACGTTCGCCGCGCTGACCTCCTGCGCCGTATTGGCCGTGCCGTCGGCGTTGGCTTTGTACCACTTGCCGCCCGACATGACCACCCTATCCCACGACGCCTTGTCCACATAGGCCGCGCGCGTCTCGGATGTAGGCACCTCAGCCGCGCCGGGACTGCCAAGTGGCGCCGAAGCCAGCCACGCGGCGGCGAGCACCGCCGTCAGAGCCTTTATGAAGACTTTCTGACATCTCCATTTCATTTTGCAGATCACTCCTTCATGCATATCTTTTCCAGAAAAACAAAATCCCCGCTTGTCGCTCGGCCCTTCCGTAGTCGGCGGCCGCGCTCACACGTCTATCGAATGTTTAAATTTTTCGCATTTCCTCCTTAGCCGCTAATTCTAATGAAAACCGTCGATGAACTTTTTCGCTACGGCTATCCGGCCGCGGCAGCCGTGATGTTCGCAGCGTTTCCGTTTAACATACCCCTTTTGCGTGCATTCTATATTGTTTTTTATCTTTATTGTCGCAAAAACGACAAGCTACACGCGCTTCTATTTTAATTCTCGATAAACTCCGCGTCAATATATAACGGCTGATTTCTAAATAAGCATAATCGCGGTTCTGAATTTTTTCTCCCGCGTCCGCCGCCTCATCCGCATGGGCGGCGCCAATAGGCAAGGCGCTGCACAATCAACTCCAATAAAAAAGCGGCTGTCTATGCACATAGCGTACATAGACGGCCGCTCGATTAGCAATGACGGCTTATGAGTTATGACTGACTGACTGACTGACTGACTGACTGACTGACTGACTGACTGACTGACTGACTGACTGAGCGTCGGGCATTTCTGTCTTCTTGTCAAGGGCTTTTTAAACATTTTCCTGCTCCTCTTCTCAGACCGGCTTCATAAGCCGAGCGATTATGGGACAATATTATATATCATATGAAATAATTTTGAAAAGCATGAGAAATTGTGCGGCGATAATCAGCACTGTAGGCTTATCGATCCTCTACCGCACAGGGAGTCAAAAAAAAGAATCAATGACATCACGAAAAGGCTTCCATCTAAGAAGCAGCACCGGCAGTCGTTGGCGTAACGCATGTTTGGTAAACCTAAACTGTAGCCCCGGACGCTTCGGCGAAAAGGCTTGCGCCGGCTGAATAAATCCGTTATAATGTCTGCCTGCGGCCGGAGAGTTGTCCGAGCGGTCTATGGTGATTGACTTGAAATCAATTGGGCTTCGCGGCCCCGGGGGTTCGAATCCTCCACTCTCCGCCAATATTAAGAAACATCGTTAATCAGCCCCGCGCAAAGACTTTGGCGGGGCTGATTTTTTAAGTACGCCACAGAACGGCGGGAGATAGAGCGGGCAAAAAAATTTTGGCCGACTACATGGGGAGGAGCGGTTGCAACGAGCAAAAAATTTATCTACCCGAAGTGGCGCAGCCGGAGCAACGTGGACGGAACTACCGCAGGCCGACCAGGCTAAGCTTATGGCGCTGCGCATAGGCGACTGGGAGAACGATAATCTATATCTCTAACGGTCAGCATGTGATGCTGATTAGGCAGGCAATGGATTGAACGGGAAGGCTGTGTGACATCGATTGTTGCGCACGGGCTATATTTCGTGTTCTATTACCCATTCCAGTATATCTTCATATTTCACTTCCCCCGCCGCGAGTTTGAGAAAAACGTCGGAGAGCTCATGTTGTGCGTATCGCAGTTCAACGCCGTTTATGGCTAAGAACAGCAGCATGGCGTGCGCGGCTATGCGTTTGTTCCCGTCTATAAACGCATGGTTTTGCGCAAGGCCGTATCCCAATCTCGCCGCTTTTTGAAGCAAAGATGGATATATATCTTTACCGCCGAAGCCGGCGAAAGGAGAGGCTGTCGCGGATTCTAACAGTTTTTCCCAGCATCATAAATGTGCTGGACAGGCGTCACGCGCTCTGCCACAGCTTCCCGTTTCTTTTATCAGTTGTTAGTGCAAGAGCAAAATCTGGCGTTTGCTAAGTCTTTTCACTTAGCCAATACCTTGTATGCTTCGCGATTTTGTTCTATGAGGCGTTTCGATATGCTCATGACATCTTCGTCGGCGGCTTCGGCGCTCCGTTCCGCTTGGCTGAACTCAATGACCAGATATCTGGGTACGTTGTTTTTTAAGATGACGGCAGCCCCTTTTTGCTCCACCATTCTTGTTACTTTGGAGAAGTTTTGGTTCGCTTCGGTTATTGATATGAGGGTGTCTGTGTTTACCATCATATTGTCACATCCTTTCTTCAATATAGCACTAAATAGGATAAATATTATACCTATACATGGGGGGATGTTTATGAGGGTACGGGAGCCGAATGAGAAGGTGTCCCGCTGACGAAGTTCGGCGGAAATATGGGGCCACCAGACGGGATGTCCGACGACTTTGATTTTGGCGGCGATAGAGCAGGAGAGCGGCGGGCGTGAATCGGCGTCGCGGGCGCTTCCGCCGCAGTGCAGGGGCGCCGCGCGCCGGCGGCAAAATTATCCGCACAGTGCTCTTTCAGCGGATGCCAGCGGCCGCCCGCCGTGCCGAAGTTGTCGGCCGGCGCTATTACTACGCGTCCAAATTCGCGGTTTATCGTATCCGTGACTCCGGCCGCAGCGCGCAGCCTTTCGTTCGGCGCGCCGGACTCGCTTTTTTCGCCGAACAGAAAGCTTTGAACGCCGCAGCCCGCGCCGCTCAGCGCGGAGAGCAGTACGCCGGCCTTTTTATAGGCGTGTCCTTCTTTATAAACGGACGGCAGCATTTCGCGAGCGGCGTGCAGAAAATCGCAGTCAAGCGATCGCGGCGAAGGAAATTCTCTCTCCTCTGAGTGCGCGTAAAAATTATCTTTTTTGAAGGGGCTCGTCGTGACGAAAACCTCCATACGCGACGCCAGGCTCCGCGCTCTGCGCAGCTGCCGCGTGGCGCAGAGCGTAAAGTACGACACGGCCTCAAGCAGCTCTTTATAAGAAAAGACGTCGCAGCCGAAGGAGCGCGAGACCTGTATCGACTTCGGCGCACGCGCCGCGTTGGACAAAGGGTAGACGGAGCGCCCGCGCAGCTCCCACGCGGTGTAAAGCGCGTGCGCCGAGAAATTTTTCTTCAAAAACAGGTCGTCCGCCGAAGCGAAGTCGTACGCGTTCAGAATCCTGTGATAGATGTTGAGGCGCTCGGCCGTGCGCCGGCCTATCCCCCAGACGTCGGAAAGCCCTACCGCTCCCATCCACGCGCCACTTGAATAGTGTTCCGGTTTAAGCCAGAAAACGCCGCTTTCGCTCTTTTTCGCTTGCTTCGACGCCAGCTTCGCGAGCGTTTTAGTGCCGGAGATTCCTATAGAGACCGGAACTCCGCAGTTCTTCATGATGTCTTTGCGCAGAAGACGGCAATATTTTTCCGGGTCGCCCACGGAAGCGATGGCGAGATTGAAAAAGGCTTCGTCGATCGAATAGACCTCCGTAAGGTCGCTGAAGCGCGAGACGCGCTCCATGACTTGAGAGGATATTTCATTGTATAGGGAAAGGCGCCCGCTGAGCACGACGGCGCCGGCGCGCTCAAGCTGCGCGCGCACCTTGAAGTACGGCGCCCCCATCGGCACGCCCATCGCCTTGACCTCGTCAGAACGCGAGACGACGCAGCCGTCGTTGCCGCTAAGGACCGCCACGGGGCGCGAATTCAGCGACGGATCGCAGCGGCGCTCGCAGGAAACAAAAAAATTATCGCAGTCGCAAAGCCCAAAGGAACGTGAGGACATATCCATAATGTAACATTATCTCCTTTTATAAAACAATAAATATACTATATTTATATCGGAGCATAATGTCAACTATATGTAAACTATAAAATTACTTATAGAGCACCACAGGAGGCCTTGCAAGTGATATTGCAAAAAACAGCCTTATAGAATAGTATATATTGTGACTCCACTATTAGCGGTGGAGATGGTATATTTTTAATAAAATTCGGGAAGGAAGTAACATGATTAAAGAAAAATCAGAATTGCCTTCGCTAAAAATTGGAGAATATGAGCCTAAATACCCCATAATACAGGGCGGTATGGGGGTAATGGTTTCCGGCCCGAGGCTTGCCGGAGCCACGGCGGCCGAGGGATGCATCGGCACGATAGCCTCTGTGGGACTCGCCGCGTCGTATCCGGAATACGACGCACTGAACGACAGCCGCGAATTCGATAAACAGAACAACAAAATCCTCGCCAATTTCATAAAACAGGCGAAGGAGGCGTCGAAGGGAGGAATCATCGCGGTAAACTGCATGTGCGCGCTCAGCAATTACGAAAGCCTCGTGCGCACCTCCTGCGAAGCCGGCGCGAATATCATAATCTCCGGGGCAGGGCTGCCGCTCAAGCTTCCCCAGCTCACGGAGGGCTTCCCCAAGACCGCGCTCGTGCCGATAGTGAGCAGCGTCAAGGCAGCCGCTCTGATAGCGAGCCGCTGGCTCAAACATTACAATAGATTCCCCGATGCGTTCGTTGTCGAAACGCCGAACACCGCCGGCGGCCATCTCGGCGCGCGCGACGAAGAGCAGGCGCTCGACACGCATTTGTCGTTACAGGAGGTAATCCCCGCCTTAGTGAAATATTTAAAGGAGCTCGGGCGCAACATTCCCGTAATAGCGGCCGGAGGCATATGGGACTCCGGCGACATGAAAAAATCTTTCGATATGGGGGCGAGCGGCGTGCAGATGGGGACGCGCTTCGCCGCGACGGAAGAGGGGGATGCTTCCGACCGCTTCAAGCAGGCCTATGTCGACGCCGAAGAGAAGGACGTGGTGCTGATAAAGAGCCCCTGCGGGCTCCCCGGACGCGCGATAATGAGCCCGCTGATCGAGCGCTATCTGTCCGGCATGATCGAAAAGGCCGTCTGCCGCAGGGTGTGTCTCTCACATTGCCTCCTGCGCCTCCAAAACGAGACCTTCTGCATAGCGGACGCGCTCGTAAGCGCGTACAAGGGCGACTGGGAGAACGGGCTCTTCTTCTGCGGGAGCAACGTTTCGAAGGTAAAGTCGATCGAGAAGGTAAAAGAGATCATAAGGGAGCTGATAGACGGCTTCTCTCTCTCCGACCTACAGAGCGAATCGTAAAGACATTAAAAAGAGAGAGGAAGATGTAGTCATCTTCCTCTCATTCAAATTACACCGGCGCCGACCTGCTCTCCCACGGATACCCTCCGCAGTACCATCGGCGATGGGGCGCTTAACTGCCGGGTTCGGCATGGGACCGGGTGTCTCCGCCCCTCCATTGGCACCGGAAGCTTATATGCCTTATGCTTTAAGGCTTATAAAGGATTTATGAGGTTAAGGCCTCGGCGTATTAGTACCGGTCGGCTCAAAGGGCGTTACCCTCTTACACTCCCGGCCTATCTATCCGGTCGTCTTCCGGACGCCTTACTTCCTATTACAGAATCAGGTATCTCATCTCGGGGACGGCTTCCCGCTTAGATGCCTTCAGCGGTTATCCTGACCGAACTTGGCTACCCAGCTTCTGCCCCTGGCGGAACAACTGGTTCACTAGCGGTTCGTCTATCCCGGTCCTCTCGTACTAAGGACGGCTCCCCTCAAATACCTTGCGCCCACAGTGGATAGGGACCGAACTGTCTCACGACGTTCTGAACCCAGCTCACGTACCGCTTTAATGGGCGAACAGACCAACCCTTGGGACCTGCTTCAGCCCCAGGATGCGATGAGCCGACATCGAGGTGCCAAACGCCGCCGTCGATAGGAACTCTCGGGCGGCATCAGCCTGTTATCCCCGGGGTAGCTTTTATCCGATGAGCGATGGCCTTTCCACTCAGGACCACCGGATCACTAGGACCAACTTTCGTTTCTGTTCGATCTGTCGATCTCTCAGTTAGGCCACCTTATACCCTTACGCTCTTTGGGTGTTTTCCATTCACCCTGAGGTGACTTTCGCGCGCCTCCGTTACTCTTTGGGAGCGACCGCCCCAGTCAAACTGCCCGCCTGACA
>NZ_JMKI01000049.1 GCF_000712295.1 Synergistes jonesii
CGAAAAGGGCCATACCCTGCGTTGGCAGTTCGGCGGCTTTGGCAGGCAGATTTTTGCGGAGCAGCAGCCCAGCGGTGGAGCCCGCTGCGATCAGCAGCGCATTCGCAAGAGTGCCGAAGAGGGGTATAAAGCTCATAAATTCCAAAAAAAACCCCCGCCTTCATCCTGCATATTATACAGTAAACGGCAGCGCTCGATTAGCGGCCGAGTCATGGCGGCGCTTTTTAAATTGTATTTTAAGAATTTTTAATGTGAAAAAATTGAGATTTACGGCGAAAGGTCATCGAAAGGCAGTCTTCACTAATCCGTGTGTCCTGAAAAAAAGGCCTTGACGTAAAGGCGGAAGGGTAATATACTTCCACCTGTTGCGCCTCGGCCGGGACGCCTTTTAGCGAAACCCGGCGGCGCGACAGGCACCATGACAAAGGGATAAGGAAAGCAAAGTAGAAGCGTCCTTAGAGCAGAAAGCCGAGAGGCGGTAGCGCTAAGGTAGCGGGCCTGAGAGAAAAGGAGCCCTGTGCCCGGTCAAGCCGGGAGAGGGAGACCAGTCGAGCAGCGCGTCAGCATCAAACGGAGAGTTTGATCCTGGCTCAGGACGAACGCTGGCGGCGCGCCTAACACATGCAAGTCGAACGGGGATCATGTAGAAGCTTGCTTAGACATGATTTTAGTGGCGGACGGGTGAGTAACGCGTGAGGACTTGTCAGTTACAGGGGGACAACGGATGGAAACGTCAGCTAATACCCCATAAGCCGAGAGGTAAAAGGAGCGATCCGGTAACAGAGAGACTCGCGTTCCATCAGCTAGTTGGAGGGGTAAAGGCCCTCCAAGGCGAAGACGGATAGCCGGACTGAGAGGTTGACCGGCCACATTGGAACTGAGAGACGGTCCAGACTCCTACGGGAGGCAGCAGTGGGGAATATTGGGCAATGGGGGAAACCCTGACCCAGCGACGCCGCGTGGGTGAAGAAATCCTTCGGGATGTAAAGCCCTGTTTTGCGGGAAGAAGCGAGTGACGGTACCGCAAGAGAAAGCCACGGCAAACTACGTGCCAGCAGCCGCGGTAATACGTAGGTGGCAAGCGTTGTCCGGAATTACTGGGCGTGAAGCGCACGCAGGCTGATAATCAAGTCGGCTGTAAAAGGCAGAGGCTCAACCTTTGCATCACAGTTGAAACTGATAATCTAGAGTATGTGAGAGGGAAGCGGAATTCCCGGTGTAGCGGTGAAATGCGTAGATATCGGGAGGAACACCGGTGGCGAAGGCGGCTTCCTGGCACAAGACTGACGCTCATGTGCGAAAGCCAGGGCAGCGAACGGGATTAGATACCCCGGTAGTCCTGGCCGTAAACGATGGACACTGGGTGTGGGGTAAGCAGTTACTCCGTGCCGCAGCTAACGCGATAAGTGTCCCGCCTGGGGACTACGGTCGCAAGACTGAAACTCAAAGGAATTGACGGGGGCCCGCACAAGCGGTGGAGCACGTGGTTTAATTCGATGCAAACCGAAGAACCTTACCTGGGTTTGACATACTACTGTTACTTGAGAGAGATCGAGAGGACCTTAGCTTGCTAAGGAGGTAGAACAGGTGCTGCATGGCTGTCGTCAGCTCGTGTCGTGAGATGTTGGGTCAAGTCCCGCAACGAGCGCAACCCCTATAGCCAGTTGCTAACGAGTCGAGTCGAGCACTCCGGCGAGACTGCCGCCGACAAGGCGGAGGAAGGTGGGGACGACGTCAAGTCATCATGGCCTATATGCCCAGGGCGACACACGTGCTACAATGGCCGGCACAAAAGGCAGCTTGCCAGCGATGGTTGGCGGATCCAGAAAAGCCGGTCCCAGTTCGGATTGCAGACTGCAACTCGTCTGCATGAAGCCGGAATCGCTAGTAATCGCAGATCAGCCAAGCTGCGGTGAATACGTTCCCGGGCCTTGTACACACCGCCCGTCACACCACCCGAGTTGGGGGCACCCGAAGCCGCGAGCTTAACCGCAAGGGAAGAAGCGTCGAAGGTGCGCCTGGTAAGGGGGGTGAAGTCGTAACAAGGTAGCCGTACCGGAAGGTGCGGCTGGATCACCTCCTTTCTAAGGAGCAACAAACAAAAACAAAGCGCATGCAGACCAAAAAAATCCATCAGGCCCCAATATCCTTTGCTTTCCATCCCTTTTAAGAACCATGACAAGAAGCCTTGAAGCCGTATAAGGAGAAGCGCTCAAGCCGTTGGAAAAGCGAAAAAGCGGAGGTAAGAGTGTTGTGATCCGTATTTGGTTTAAGTATGAAGGCCTATAAAGGATTTATGAGGTTAAGGTACACATAGCACGAGGGGAATGCCTTGGCGCTGTATGCCGAAGAAAGACGTAGCAAGCTGCGAAAAGCCGCGGTAAGGAGCAAGCATCCATCGACCCGCGGATATCTGAATGGGGCAACCTTCACGGGTCAACCCGTGAGCCTTTAGAGAAAGGCGGCAACCCGGCGAAGTGAAACATCTCAGTAGCCGGAGGAAAAGAAATCGTAAGAGATACCCTAAGTAGTGGTGAGCGAAAGGGGCGAAGCCCAAACCGTAGCCATGCCAAGCCCGCAGGCGTTGTGGCGTCGGTGTAGAGGGATCATACGGGAAAGGCTGCGGACCTTCCACGGAGCGAGAAAGCCGACAGCAAACCGAACCGAGTTGGAAAATCGGGCCATAGAGAGTGAAAGCCTCGTAAGTGCAAGCCGTCGGCCTCCGGTATGACACCCAAGTAATGCGGAACACGAGAAACTCCGTACGAATCCGGGCCGACCACGGTCCAAGGCTAAATACATACAGCGACCGATAGAGAAACAGTACCGAGAGGGAAAGGTGAAAAGCACCCCTGGCGGGGAGTGAAAGAGACCTGAAACCTCGTGCTAACAAGCAGATGGAGCTTCGTAAGAAGTGACATCGTGCCTCTTGGAAAATGAGCCGTCGAGTTATAGTGCGTGGCGAAGTTAAAGACTACGAGGTCCGCAGCTGAAGCGAAAGCGAGTCCGAAGAGGGCGCGAGTCTCGTACTATAGACCCGAAGCCATACGATCTATCCGTGTCCAGATCGAAGACCGGGTAACACCGGTTGGAGGATCGCACCACAGCCTGTTGAAAAAGGCCTGGATGAGGTGCGGATAGGAGTGAAAAGCTAATCGAGTATGGTGATAGCTGGTTCTCCCCGAAATGCATTGAGGTGCAGCCTCAGGCGAACGAACAAAGGGGGTAAAGCACTGACTAGGCAAGGGGGCGGCAACGCCTGCCGAGCTTACTCAAACTAAGAATACCTTTGTATTGCGTCAGAGAGTGAGACTGCGAGTGCGAAGATCCGTAGTCGAAAGGGAAACAGCCCAGCCCGACAGCTAAGGTCCCCAAGCGCGTGCTAAGTGTGACAAGGATGTGGGGAAGCCCAGACAGCCAGGAAGTTGGCTCAGAAGCAGCCATCCTTCAAAGAGTGCGTAACAGCTCACTGGTCGAGCGTCCCCGCGCCAAAAATGTGGGGGGCTAAGCACGCCGCCGAAGCTTCGGACTCAATGTTTCAGACATTGAGTGGTAGGGGAGCGTTCTTTACAGGACGAAGCGGCGTTGTAAAAAGCCGTGGACAGTAAAGAAGAGAGAATGACGGCATGAGTAGCGAGAAATATGCAAAAAACATATTCACCGAAAACCCGAGGATTCCTGGGGAAGGTTCATCCGCCCAGGGTTAGGCGGGCCCTAAGGCGAGGCTGAAAAGCGTAGTCGATGGACAGCGGGTAGACATCCCCGCCCTTCGGTAGTTCGTTTGACAGAAGCGGGAAAGCAGAAAGCTATGCGCGCCGGGCGACGGACATCCCGGTACAAAGAAGTAGGCCGATGAGGGAGGCAAATCCCCCGCATCATAAAGCCGAGACCTGACGTGGAAGAAACAAAATTCTGGAAGGCGCAAATGCTCGGCTGCCGAGAAAAGCCGCTATGGAGAACTATCGGACCCGTACTTCAAACCGACACAGGTGGGTTGGCCTAGCAAGCTAAGGTGAACGGGAAAACCATTGTTAAGGAACTCTGCAAGTTGACTCCGTAACTTCGGGAGAAGGAGTGGCTGAAGACGTGAAGACTAAACGTTATAAGCGTTTTTGGTTCGCAGAACCCAGGCTCAGGCGACTGTTTAACTAAAACACAAGACTCTGCTGAAGGCGCAAGCCGAAGTATAGGGTCTGACACCTGCCCGGTGCCGGAAGGTTAAAGGGAGAAGTCAGCCCTTAAGGGCGCAGCTTTGAACTGAAGCCCCGGTAAACGGCGGCCGTAACTATAACGGTCCTAAGGTAGCGAAATTCCTTGTCGGGTAAGTTCCGACCTGCACGAAAGGTGTAACGATCTGAGCGCTGTCTCAACAGTGGACCCGGTGAAATTGTGGTACTGGTAAAGACGCCAGTTCCCCGCAGTAGGACGGAAAGACCCCGTGGAGCTTTACTGTAACTTGATATTGGATTTCGGTACAGCATGTATAGAATAGGTGGGAGCCGTTGAAGAAATGACGTCAGTTGTTTCGGAGGCGCCGTTGGAATACCACCCTTGCCGTGCTGAGATTCTAACGGCTGCTATTGAAACATAGAGCCGGACATTGTCAGGCGGGCAGTTTGACTGGGGCGGTCGCCTCCCAAAGAGTAACGGAGGCGCGCGAAAGTCACCTCAGGGTGAATGGAAAACACCCAAAGAGCGTAAGGGTATAAGGTGGCCTAACTGAGAGATCGACAGATCGAACAGAAACGAAAGTTGGTCCTAGTGATCCGGTGGTCCTGAGTGGAAAGGCCATCGCTCATCGGATAAAAGCTACCCCGGGGATAACAGGCTGATGCCGCCCGAGAGTTCCTATCGACGGCGGCGTTTGGCACCTCGATGTCGGCTCATCGCATCCTGGGGCTGAAGCAGGTCCCAAGGGTTGGTCTGTTCGCCCATTAAAGCGGTACGTGAGCTGGGTTCAGAACGTCGTGAGACAGTTCGGTCCCTATCCACTGTGGGCGCAAGGTATTTGAGGGGAGCCGTCCTTAGTACGAGAGGACCGGGATAGACGAACCGCTAGTGAACCAGTTGTTCCGCCAGGGGCAGAAGCTGGGTAGCCAAGTTCGGTCAGGATAACCGCTGAAGGCATCTAAGCGGGAAGCCGTCCCCGAGATGAGATACCTGATTCTGTAATAGGAAGTAAGGCGTCCGGAAGACGACCGGATAGATAGGCCGGGAGTGTAAGAGGGTAACGCCCTTTGAGCCGACCGGTACTAATACGCCGAGGCCTTAACCTCATAAATCCTTTATAAGCCTTAAAGCATAAGGCATATAAGCTTCCGGTGCCAATGGAGGGGCGGAGACACCCGGTCCCATGCCGAACCCGGCAGTTAAGCGCCCCATCGCCGATGGTACTGCGGAGGGTATCCGTGGGAGAGCAGGTCGGCGCCGGTGTAATTTGAATGAGAGGAAGATGACTACATCTTCCTCTCTCTTTTTAATGTCTTTACGATTCGCTCTGTAGGTCGGAGAGAGAGAAGCCGTCTATCAGCTCCCTTATGATCTCTTTTACCTTCTCGATCGACTTTACCTTCGAAACGTTGCTCCCGCAGAAGAAGAGCCC
>NZ_JMKI01000050.1 GCF_000712295.1 Synergistes jonesii
AGGCTATCGCGTTCTGGTTATAAGTTGATTGAGTAAGTATATACAATCGTGCTTTGACAAAAACGGGCCGCAAATATACGTACTTGGTAGTGTAACTTATTCTGTGTAAACCCCTTGCCCCTGGATCGATGTAAGACATCAAAGGGTTACCGTTACTGCTTCAGTATCACCATAATGACATACGCTATCCGGGCTGTCAATGGACTGCAGCCCGGACTTTTCTTATAGGCGTTTAGGGCTATTCCAGATCTCCGGGTTCTATGCGTTCCTCAAAGTAAATGCACAGCTGTGACAGAATTTTACTCCAGTCCCTGTCCCTGCCGGTCCACTTTTCAGTGATGTCCATCGTCGCAAGATAAAGGAGCTTGAGAAGGGCGTCGTCTGAGGGGAAGATCGTACGTGTTTTTGTCACTTTCCTGAGCTGCCGGTTGTAGTTCTCGATCTGGTTTGTCGTATAGATCATCCGGCGCAGCTCATAGGGATACTTGAAATAAGCGGATAACTGAGGCCAGTTGTTCCGCCAGCTCGCTACCGAAGACGGGTATTTCGAGCCCCACTTCTCTTCAAGTCTGTCAAGCCCTTCCTCGGCCTGCTCCAGTGTAGGAGCCTGATAGACACCCTTCAAATCATTCATAAAAGCCTTAATGTCCTTGTAAGAGACGAATTTTGTCGTGTAACGGATCTGATGGACGATGCAGCGCTGGACTTCGGCCTTGGGATATACGGCGCTTATCGCATCTGCAAAGCCTGTCAGGCCGTCGACGGAGATAATGAAAATATCTTCGGTACCGCGATTACGGATCTCGTTAAGGACACCGACCCAGTACTTGGCGCTCTCATTTCCGCCGACCCACAGGCCAAGGACTTCACGATGCCCGTCCAGTCTTGTCCCAATAGCAACATAAACGGCTTTCTTGACGGTTCGGCCGTCCTGCCTCACATTGAAATGCACGGCGTCCATAAAGACGACTGCATACTTTTTGGCCAGCGGCCGGTTCTGCCATTCTTTGGCAATCGGCAGAATTCGATCCGTCATTCGCGAAATCATTTCAGCAGAGGCATCCACACCGTAGATAGACTGCAGGTGAGCCGAGATATCCCGGGTCGTCATGCCTTTTGCATACATGGACAGGACCTGATCCTCTATATTTGAGATATCGGTCTGGTTCTTTTTGACTGACTGCGGTTCGAAGTCACCCTTGCGGTCTCTGGGGACGTCGATCGGGATATCTCCGGCCGAAGAGGTGACTGTTTTAGGGCTGTAGCCGTTGCGGCTGTCATCTGTATGCTTGTTCTTGTAGTCATATTTGCTGTAACCGAGATGGTCATCCATCTCGGCTTCCAGCATCTGCTGGATCGTATCTCCGAGAAGATCCCTCAGCATAGCCTGTACGTCCTGGGCGTCTTCCGGTTTGTAGTGGGAAAGGAGACTCTGAATAAGCGCTTTTCTTTCCGGTGTCAGTTTTCTCTGTCTTGCCATAAAAATATCCTCCTGGATTGAATTTATCTTAACACCAATCCAGGAGGCTTGCTTTCTTCTCTATGGAGTTTACACAGAATTTGTTATACTCTCGGATTTTTTTGTTTTTTTGAGCAACAAACCAAAAATAGGGGTCTAGACCTCATAAATAATTTCTACTGTTGTAGATGACGATACGCTCCAGTCTCCGGTGTTCGAGTCTAGACCTCATAAATAATTTCTACTGTTGTAGATTGAAACATACGCTTTGACCGCTATCGTGTCTAGACCTCATAAATAATTTCTACTGTTGTAGATAGGGATTAGGTGAAATGG